>JADHXF010000006.1 GCA_016783105.1 Dehalococcoidales bacterium
GTGTTTACCACCCGATAGGCGATTGCCCCCGGGACCCCGAAAAGCAGAAAGTAGAACAGAGGCGCCACAAAGCTATCACTGATATTTTCCGCTACCGACTCCACCGTCGCTGATATCACCATGGGACGGGTCAATTTCTGAGTATCACGGCTGACGAGTGCCCTTAGTTCAAAGCGGGCTTTGTCCAGCCGATTCTGTAACAGGTGTCTCTTGATGACCAGCGCCGCTCGGCGCAGCCCTTTGACGGAAAAGGTCAATTTAAAAAGAACTACCCCAACCACGATGTAGGCCACAATGCTGACACCCTTCAAATACAGAAGCCCAAAGTATATAGGAACGGCAAACAGCCCCATGATGAACAGAACCATACCTGTACCGTAGATGAATTGAACCATACGGGACCGTCTTCTGGCCCTCTTTTCCAGATATGAAGCCACCTTGCCCATCCACGCCACCGGATGGAAGGCATCAGGCGGGTCACCGAAAGCCAAGTCAATTATTACCGCCAGCAACAGTATGAGCAGAATGTCCATTTAATCCTTGCTGAATTCCTTTTTATGAGTATCACTAAGCCCGGGGAGTCCAGCATTATCCGCCTTGAGCAGTACGCAGGGCAGACCGTTCACCGGGTGAGAGTAGACGCAACTCTCAGCACCATAAACCTCGGCAATATTCCGGGCGGTGATGACCTCCTGTGGAGTACCCTCGGCATATATCCGCCCATGGTCAATCAGGACCAATCGGTCACAATACTGCGCCGCCAGATTCAGGTCGTGAAGGGCGGCCAGCACCGCCATGTTTCCACCCAGGCGCAGATTCCTGATCAGGCCAAGGATTTCAATCTGGCGACCGATATCCAGGTTTGCCGTTGGCTCGTCAAGAAGAATCGCCTTCGTTTCCTGCGCCAGAACACGGGCCATGAGCAAACCCTGTATTTCTCCCCCGGAAAGCTCGCTAACCCTGCGCTCGGCAAGAGACTGGGTCCCTGTCTTCTCCATAGCCTGCCAGGCAATCGCGATTTCCCTTGGCCCTTCATACTGCAGGAAACCAAGGTGCGGATTGCGGCCCATGAGTACGATTTCAAAAGCGGTGAAGGCACTGGGCAACAGCGGCATCTGGGGTACCACCCCGATTAAGTGCGCCAGCTCTCGCCTGGATACCCTGGTTATATCCTGGCCGTCGACGAGAATCCGCCCCGAAGACGGGGGGATGATGCGACTTAACGCCCGGATAATGGTGGACTTACCGCAGCCATTCGGGCCAATCAGCCCCACCATCTCTCCTGGACTTATTCGCAGGTTGATGCCCTTCAGGATTACGTTACGACCGTAGCCAAGCGAGACGTCATGCATTTCAATCGTTATCATATTTCCCTCAGAAAATTACCCGCTTTCGACGTCTTAACAGGTACAGGAAAAAAGGAGCACCGCAGATAGCCGTGATGACACCGATTGGTATTTCGGTCGGCGCCAGCACGGTGCGCGCAATTATATCAGCCAGAATAAGAAAAATGGCGCCGGTGAGGACTGCCATGGGAAGCAGGAAGCGGTAGTCGGCGCCCCATATCAGGCGCACCGCATGGGGAATGAGGATACCGACGAATCCGATAACGCCGACGAAGGAGACCGCGGCGGCGGTGATAAGCGTGGCCGCACCGAGGAGGACAAGCTTCAGTCTTTCCACATTGATGCCGAGCTGCTGGGCCTGCTCTTCATCAAGCTGCATTAAATTCAACGAGCGAGCGTAAAGCAGGAGGACAACCAGGCCTGTCAGAACATAGGGCAATACCATTATCACCTCTGACCACTGGCTCAAGGAAAAGCTACCCATTAACCAGAACATGATGCCGTGTATCTTTTCACCGCTGGAAATTATGAGGTAGGAGACGATTGAGGATAAAAGCGCCCCGAGTGCCACACCGGCCAGAATGAGTGTCGTTACGGGCAACGTTTTGCCGACGCGGGCCAGCATATAGACCACGGTGGTGCTGATGAGCGCACCGGTGAAGGCAAGCAGCGGTATAATCCCGAACCCCAGGGCGTGCCAGCCCGGCGGAAGCAGAAAGCCAATCACGGCTCCCAGCGCGGCGCCCTGCGCCACGCCGATTAAATATGGGTCAGCCAGTGGATTCCGGAAAAGGCCCTGATATGTAGCCCCGGCCGCCGCCAGTGCCGCACCAACCAGCCCCGCCAGTATGACCCTGGGCAACCGTATATCAACGATAATCGTTTCCAGTGTGCTCGCCCATTTAGGCGCTATTTCAATTAGCGGCAGCCTGGACAGCAGAATACTGCAGGTGGTGAAAAACGGTATCGATACGCTTCCGACCGTCGTCGCCAGGGCAGCCACAACTGCCAGCAGGATTATCAATCCCGCGATGCCGTATACCCGGCCACGCCAGTGGAGCAAGTGTACCGGCGGAGCAGCGTTCATGGCAACTCCTTAAAAATTCCCGGATGAATGAATTCCGCCAGCTTCTCCAATCCATCAACTATCCTTGGCCCGGGGCGACTGGTCAGGTTAGAGTCTATCTCATATACCCGATTGTTCAATCGAGCCTCAACTTCCGCCAACCTCGGCTCAGTCAACGCGAACTGAACCGGGACATCCTGTCCGCTGCCGTGACCGCTGCCGGCGATAATTACCTGAGGGTTGGCCATAATCACGGCTTCCAGGCTTATCTTTGGGTATTCCTCGGTCAGGTCCTGTGCGATGTTTATCCCTCCCGCCCTTTCGATAAGCTCATGGATACGGGTCTCCGAGCCCACCGTCATCAGTGGGTTATGCCATAGAACGTAAAGAACCCGTGGTCTCTGTTCCTCAGGCAGGGCCGTTTTGTCCGTTACCGCCTTAATCCGGCCCTCCATTTCCGCGGTCAAATTAGCCGCTTCTTCCGCCTTGCCCGCTACGGCACCAATCAGGCTTATCGCATCCAGAACCTCCCCAATCGTCCGCGGGGCCAGTACCAGTACGGTAAGATTGAGCCTCTCCAGCCGTGGTACCACCTCATCCTTGTGCAGGTTTGCCGCCAGTATCAGGTCCGGTTGAATTGCCACCACCTTCTCGACATCAACGGTGGAATACCCCCCTATCTGCGGTTTCTGCTTGGCTGCTTCAGGGTAATCACAGTATTCGGTAACACCCACCACTCTGTCTTCCAGTCCAAGAGCATACAGGATTTCAGTATTGCTCGGCGCCAGTGATATTATCTTTTCCGGCAATTTATCCACCCTGACTGTTCTGCCTGCCTGATCAATTATTTCCAGGGGAAATGCGGCCTTCCCGTTATGAGATGCCGTTGGTTCCTCAGTGGCAGGCGGAGCGCAGGTCACCAGCAAACCCGATATTACGACCAGGACTATGGAAAGCATTAACATTCTTCGCCACGTTGTCTTCATCTCGTTCTCCCGTTACCAATATTAAAAATAAAAAAACCCTCGCTCCAGCGAGGGGAAATAAAAATTCCTACTCCTCCCCGCGGAGCAATGTAGGATATCAAGGGCTGGCGTTCTGACTCGTGATGGCTCACCCATCACTCACAGTGGCGCGGCCGTGTCGGTTTTGCACCGACTTGCCTTCCATTTAAGCCCTGACTCACGCCAGGGCACCCCCCGCCTAGTTATTCTAAATTATAACTTACTATATTTTGGGTGAACAATGCAATATTTTAAACATTTCTGGAAAAGACGGCATCATTATTTTCAATGGTGAGCACAACTATTGTGCCAGCGGTATTCCCTCTTCTTCTACGGTGCCACCACTCTGTTCCTGAGAACACCGATGCCTTCAATTTCCACTTCAATAACATCGCCCAGTTTCACCGGGCATAAGCCTCCCCCGGGCGTCCCCGTCCAGACCACGTCTCCCGGTTGCAGGGTCATAAACGCCGATATATAGCTTATCAGTTTCTCAACTTTATAAACCAGCTGGCTGGTATTGCTGTCCTGCTGCAGCTTATTATTGAGCCGGCTTCTGATTTTCAGGTTGTGGGAATCGAGGCCGGTTACCAGAAATGGCCCCAGCGCTCCAGACGTATCGAAGCCTTTGGACCGTGTCAGGCGCCCGTCTTTTTCGCTGATGTCGGGGGCGGTGAAGTCGTTGCCGCAGGTATAGCCTAAAATGTAATCCAGTGCCTTCTCTTCCGGTACATCTTTGGCTCTGCGCTTGATGACAAAGCACAACTCTCCCTCGTAGCATAAATTCTGAGATATCTTAGGATATATTACATCATCCTCCGGACCGATTATGGTGTGCTTTGGTTTGAAAAACAGCGCTGGCTCTTTGGGGACCTCCCAGCCCAGCTCTTTAATATGGTCCATGTAGTTCATGCCACAGGCGATGGTGATGCTGGGCTCAACCGGAGCCAGAAGTTTCACGTCCCCCAGTTGACACAACCTGGCTCCTTTCTCAAATTCACCATAAATGTCGCCCTCAAGAGAATAAATGTCTTCACCCTCGACAATACCCCAGGTCACCTTGCCTTGCCACTGAAAACGCGCTATCTTCACTGTTTTTTCCTCCTTTGTCCGATTACTTTCTTGATATTTTATTATTGGCGCAGAGCAATTATTCTTATTACTTTAAAATACCGAGAATACGCCTGGCATTCCCTGATAGTAACATTCGCTTCTCCTCGTCAGTAAAGGGGAGCCGCAGTATTTGTTCCAGCTGTGGTTGCAGCGGTATTCCCGGCAAATCGGTGCCAAACATTATTCTTTCCACACCTATCTTGCGGAATACTCTGACGGCATCTTCCTCAGCGAGGCTGCGGCGGGCAACCACCGGCAACTGGTCAGGAGCCGAAAACCCCTGCGATGTGTCAAAGTAGACATTGGGGTACTTTTGCGCCAGCTCTATCCTTTCATCCCACCAGGCAGAGCCAATGTGAGCCAGGATAACGGTCAGTTTCGGGAAATCCTCAAGTACCTTCGCCCAGTTCTTCGGTTCGGCGTAACTCATCTCATCCTCATATGGTTTATAGCCCAGAGGGTTGGGATACATAAATACGAGGTGTGAGTGCGGCCACGGGCCGGAATCAGACAGGATGGGCAGGCCCAGCTCCTGGCATTTCCCGTACATCGGCCAGAAGACCTCGTCATCGGGATAATAGGAAAACTGCCCCGGGTGCATTTTCACCCCTTTTGCTCCCTGGCTGGCTCTCAGGGTTACTTCTTCGGCTATAGCTTCAGGCCCCCCCAGGTCATCAGACATGCCAATAAAGGGCAGTAATCTTGGCAGGCGGCGACCGACACCGCATCCCCACTCATTCATCTCACGCATTATCGGCCCGATTTGCCTGCCGATTCTTTCCTTCTCTTGCCGCCTCTGAGCCTCGGGGAGCGCCTCCAGTTTTGCTTTCTCGTACAGTGGACCACGGTGTTGTCGGGGCACCAGAATCATAAAAGCCGTTTTCAAAATGTTATTTCTATCCATATGCTCAATGGCTCTTTCCGGTGTCGCCCATCTGTCACGTTCCCTGCGGCCCGGAAGCGGAAAGTACTCTGTTTCCTCCTCTTTATCCCGGCAAAGGTGAACGTGCACGTCAATGATTTCGAAGTCTTCCATATATTTCTCCTTTCAGTGTAATAAATTAATTATCTACGGACGCCATAAGAAATAGACGCGTCAGGCACATAACTGTTCGGTTATTCTTTGGACCAGTACCATTTCTTTAGACAATGAATGTATTCCCTCTCTATTTTACTCTTCACCTCATCAAGCTGTTCCGGGGCAATAATCCAGGGCACCCCTTTGGCCACACGTTCCTTTATCTTTCCTGCCGCCGCTTCGCTCAGCCCGTATTTCTCGCTGTCAAATTGTTTAGCCGCCCAGGCAGTTCGGACATCTTCGGGCCATCTCCAAACGCCGGAAAGGTCATAGTGTGTCAACGGCCCATCTAGGGGAAGGCGAAAGCCAAAAGTAGCTCTGACTCCCAGGTCAATATCTTCCGCGGTGGCCACTCCCTCAGCCCAGAGGCGGAATGATTCTCTCCGCATGGCGGCCTGTATACTGTTAACCAGGCATCCGGACGATTCCTTCAGTACCCGGACCGGAACCTTTCTGATTTTTTTCATTAAGTCATAAGTAATATTCAAGGTTTCCTCAGACGTACCGGGGCCTCGCCCCACTTCAACCCCAGGGATGATATGTGGCGGCACGAAGTAATGGGTAATAGCTATCTTGTCCTGCCTCTCAACCCCGGCACCAAACTCACTGAGCAACAGATATGAGGTATTGCTGGCGATGATGGTATGCGCTGGGCATTGCCGGTCGAGCTCATTAAATAGCTCCTGTTTATCCTCAACTTTCTCGGTTATAGCTTCGGTTATGAAATCACTGTTCCTGGCGACTGCCGCCAGCTCGGTAGTGGTGGTTATTCGAGCCAGAGTTTCATCCACCTGCTGGCGGGTTACCAGTTCTTCCTGAAGAAAGACTTCCAGGTCCCGTGCTATCTTTTTCACGGACTGTTCCAGAACATTTTCGCTGACATCGCAAAGCATCGTTGGGTATCCCCATAGGGCAAAGTTAATAGCTATCCCGGAGCCCATTGTGCCCGCACCGACAACCCCCACTCTTTTAATATCCTCCATCTTCATAGTTATATCAACATCTCCTTTACTGCAACGCTCGCAATACTTCTTAAATATTTATTCTTTTTCGTCCCTGCTGTCAAGAGCGACTAATACGCCGCATGCCATATCGAGAATTATACAGGTTGAAATAGAAATCAGATTAATGGTTAAATTACTAGAATAGCAATCTGGAGGTATCGAATGGGACGAAAAGTAGGCATGATTCACGCCGGGAGTTCCAATGTTTCTTTGTTTAACGAACTGGCTTCCGAAATTATGCCCGATGTGGAAATTGTCCACTTTGTTGACGAAGGGCTGCCGTCTATGTCTGATGAACAGTTACGCGGGCATGTCTTGCGGCGACTTAAAACGCTGGCGTCTTTTGCTAAGGAGTCCGGGGCAGAGGTCGTGCTGTTCACCTGCACTGCCTTCGGTCGCCTGGCTCAAGAAATTGAAAACGCGGTCAACATCCCGGTCATGGCGGTACTTGAAATCATGACCGATGAGGCAATGGATGTGAGTGACCACATAGGTATCCTGGGCAGTCATCCCGGGGCGCTGGCATCGGCTTCGCAAATAATCCGGGAACAAGCCAGAATAAGGGGAAAGAAAGCTGAAGTGACGGCATTGCTGTGTCCGGGGGCTTTTGACGCCATGAGGCGCGGGGACTGGGCCACTCACGACCGCATTGTCATAGAGCATTTGAACCGGCTGATGGAGGAGGTAAAGGTAATCGTCATACCCCAACCCTCAATTGAAAAAGCCGCGGCACAGGTCCCTCAGGCCAGCCGCAAAGTACCCATCATGTCCAGCGCTCATCTGTCCGTAGAAAGCTTAAAAGAAAAACTGGACAGCCTGGCTTAATCACTTCAGAGACGAGCCATAAATGCAGCCATCTCCCGTCATACCTGCCACCGAATCAGAACGAATTCAATATGGGAGGATTAATTGAAAATGAAAAGTAAAGAACCTTATGCCAGCCAGGAAGAATACGACAAGTACGTTGTTCGCTACGCCGACGTTCCTGCTATAGAATTGGCCCCTGGTATTAAAGCTCACATTATATCTTCTGAAAAGATTACCCTAAGTTTTGCCAGTGCTGAACCGAACTCCCAGCTTCCTCCTCATCGTCACGTAAATGAACAAATGCTGCTAATCCTGGAAGGTGCAATCGATTTTATAATAGAGGGCAAACAATATCACGTGGAGAAGGGCGACGTCATCGTTTTACCATCAAATACAGAACATGGAGCGTATTTTACAGAAAAGGGAGCCCGTGTTATTGATGTATTCTCACCACCCAGGCAGGACTTTGTGGCCAAACTGGAAGAGGTGAAGAAGAGTCAGAAAACATGATTTTGGGTAACCATATTCCGCACGCTCAATAACGTCAACCGATATTAAAATTATCCTGCCATTCCCGTTCCTACATGTTATATAATACTGATACACGAACCGGTGATAAGGAGCACATCAGTTGCCATCTCTTACTGAAGCATACCTGGATATTGAAACGACAGGTCTTTCTTTTTCGCTCGACGAAATCACGGTAATAGGTGTTTACCTTTGCAATCACGATGATACCAGGTTCATTCAGCTGGTGGGCAAAGATGCCACTGCCGGCAATATACTGGAAGCTCTCGCTGGGGTAGGCAAAATTTACACCTACAACGGCAGTCGATTTGACCTGCCGTTCATCCACCTTCGTTTAGGGATAAACCTGGCTGAGCTCTTCATGCACCATGACCTGATGTACGACTGCTGGAGAAATAATCTGTACGGCGGATTCAAAGCCGTGGAAAGGCAGTTGGGCATAGAAAGGACATTAACCGATGTAAGCGGCTATGACGCGATAAGATTGTGGTGGAGATATATTGACGGCTTTGACCTGGATGCTCTGAATACACTGCTTGAATATAATAAAGAAGACGTTGTGAATCTAAGGACTCTCAAAGAAAAGGTAATTTAGCATCGGGATAATGCTTGCCTGGCTCGAAGCTGGAAAGATAACAGGCAGAAGAGAGTACACAAAGAAAGGGAACCAGTTCTATGAGAATCAACCAGGACCAATGTGTAGCTTGCTTAGAATGCATAGATTATTGCCCGGTGGAAGCTATCAAGGAGGACCCGGCAAAGGGTGAAGTTTTTATTGATGAAGATGAGTGTGTGGAATGCGGTTGCTGCTTAAAAGCTGATATTTGCCCGAGCGAAGCCATCTGGCAGCCAGAACTGGACTGGCGCCGAAGATTGCGGGCCGAGTTCAGCGATGCATCCGTACCTCACCCGCTTACCGGTGTCAGGGGAAGAGGCACCGAAGAGATGAAAACCAACGATGTTACGGGTCGGTATCCCAGAGGGCGGGTAGGTGTCGCGGCGGAGCTGGGACGTCCGGGCACGGGGACTCGCCTGAGGGATGTGGAAAAAGTGATTAAAATTCTGATTCCTTTTGCCGTTGACTTCGAAAAGGATAATCCTGTCTATGCGCTTATTGCCGACCTGTCGACAGGAAAGCTGAAAGAAGAGGTACTTAATGAAAAGGTGCTCTCTGCCATCGTCGAATTCAGTACCACCCCGGACAAAGTACCCGCAGTACTGAAAGCTATAAATGAAGTTTCCCAGGAAGTGGGCACTGTATTCAGCGTGGATATGTGTTCTCTTCTTGAACCGGACGGCACCTGCCCCGCGGAAAATGTTGCCCGCAGGGCCGGCTTTGAAATCCGACCAAATGGTAAAAACAACATTGGCCTGGGACGCCCTCTGGCCAAACTTTAACAGGAGAGAGACTATGACTCATACAAACCATCGGCAGGGTACTATCACGAGCCTCAGGGGAGACTGGGTTGTCCAGATGCGGCGAGCCAAAGGAATCAACGACCAGAATGCGAGCCTGAAGTTAAAGAAATTCCTGGAACTCAGCCTTAAATATGACCCGGTATGCGCCGGTAATTCAAAGATAGGTAATACCCTTACCATAGGCTGGCAAAAGCTCATGGATGACGTAGGTAGCACTGAGGATGCGCATAATGTCCATATTGTTTTTGACAGCACGGATAAAGTAGCCAGGCTCCTCAAAGAGCTGGTGCAGGCTGACCTGGGGTTATCGGTGATTGTCAGCGGACTTCACGATGAGACTGATCGACTATGCCGCGAGGCAGGTACCAGGCGCCATACAGTCCAGTACTCACTGGGAGTCTGGGGGAAAACGGACCTGCTGCCCCATCCCAAAATACTGGAAATAACCACCATGTGCGGCCATGGTACCATCCCGTTCAACCTGGTGCGCCGTATGTCTAAAGCCGTGCGGAGTAAAAAGCTCAGCCTGGAACAGGCGGCAACAGTACTGGGCAAACCCTGTGTCTGCGGCGTCTTTAATACCAGACGCGCTCAGGCTTTACTTCAGGAATACATTGCCTGCACGGAAGAGGATTAAGGAAGATAACCCGATTCTGTATCGAGGCATCAAAGGATGCCATTTGTTGAATTTCTCCCCCAATATACCCAAAATGACGAAGTGTCAGGATTAAACATCTCCTGATATATGATTTTTCTATTTAATCATTTGGGCAGGGCACAGCACAAATACAAATCATTCAGAGTATTACTTCTTATAGGCAGCGGAACTTCTTGAGCCAGGCGTATCGGTACGGACTACCTCCTGGTCGGCCACGGCCAATGCTTTGTCCAGGATACTTATCCCTTCGTCTATCTGGTCTTCGGTAATAATCAGCGGCGGCGCAATGATTAAAGTATCGTACCATGCCTGCATGTAAAGGCCAAGCTTCTGTGCTTCGGCCGCTATTTTATCGGTCATCAGGGGCTTGAAAAACTTGTCCGCTTTGGTATTGAATCTCTCTTTTGTCTCCCGGTTCTTCACTATCTCAAGGGCCCAGAAATGGCCGATGCCCCTCGCATCGCCGATGCACGGGTGGCGGTCCTCAAGCTCATACAGCCTTTTCTCAAGATATGGGCTTACCTTCTGGGGATGTCCCGTTGCCATTAACTTCTTGAACTCGGCTACCGCCGGGGCGACGGCCGACATTACCAGCGGATGGAAGGCATACGTATGTCCGTGAATCAGTGGCTCTTCTTCAAAGTAGTCCGCAATCTTCTTCGACGTCATGGTAACACCGAGAGGGGTATAGGCATTTGTGCACCCTTTTGCCGTAGTCAGGATGTCCGGTGTGACGTTCCAGTTCTCCATTGCGAACACGGTTCCAGTGCGATACCAGCCGCTCATTACCTCATCAACCACCAGCAGAACATCGTTCTCATCACAAATCTGTCTCAGGCGCGGAAAGTACTCAGGCGGTGGCACTATTCTGCCATTGGTCCCCACCACTGGCTCAACGAACACGGCCGCCACGTTGCCCTCTTCCTTGATCATATAATCAACGTACTCCGCGCATTGAATGCTGCATTTGCCGTAAGTCAGTCCAAACGGGCATCTATAACAGTAAGCATCTGGAGCGAAGCAAACGCCCGGCATTGTAAACCTGGCCCTCTCCGCGAACCATCGCCTCGGGTCACCGGTGAGCGATAAACCGGCTATGGTGGCACCGTGATAGGAATGATATCGCGAGATTATCTTGTATTTCGGTGCCATGTATTGACGCAATATCATTACGGCTGCCTCATTGGCTTCAGTTCCGGACGTGGAAAAGAAAAACTTGCTCAGGCTGGCGGGCACCACCGACAGCAGAGCCTCGGTGGCGCTTTCCATCGCTTCCTGGGCAAATATAGGTGCGATGTAAGGTAACTTTTCCGCCTGTTTGACAATGGCCTCAATGATTGCCTTGTTCTTATGCCCGAGGTTAGTGCACATTAGCTGGGATGAGAAATCAAGGTAGCGTTTGTCATTCGAATCATACATGTAGACACCTTCGGCGTCTTTGATGTATACGGGTGTCTTCCATCCCTTTTGCGCTTTCCATGTGCCGTAGGTATGTTCCGTGATTTTTCTGATTGTTTCCTCTGACTTCATTATGGTCACTTCCTTTCTCCTTAACCTTTTGCCACGCCCATGACAATCGCTATGTTACACTTCCGCCCATTGCCTGTCAAGGAAGCCGCACATTCAAAAACTGACCAGGTGACAATGCCATAACGTTTGAGCATTTGCTGGCGCCACCAGCCCTTAATATTGAAAGGTTCTGCTCGGTTGTGGGGCTATCTGGGCAGTTCCTGCATGTATCCCAGAGATTGCCCGCAGCCGATGAAGGAAGAACACCTGCTTTCCGGGAAGCGAGAGCCAACCAGCGAGCCTTATGCCGTTGCTAAAATCGCCGGCTCAACCATGTGCCAGTCTTACAATCGACAGTACGGCACCAATTTCATACGCGCTATCCCCGCCGACCTCTACGGCCCGGAAGACGATTTCGACCCGGCGACCGGGCACGTGCTGGCCGCGCTGCTGCGGAGGATGCATGAAGCGAAAACGGGCAAGCAGAAAGAAGTTGTTGTCTGGGGAACGGGAAATCCAAAGCGCGAATTCTTACATGTCGATGACCTGGCCGATGCCTGCGCCTTTTTAATGCAGAATTACCGTGGCACAGAAGTGATTAACATCGGTTTCGGCAACGATACCGCCATCAGGGACCTGGCAACGATAATCAAGAGAGTGGTTGGTTTCGAGGGGGAATTGACCTTTGATACCTCAAAACCGGATGGCGCACCACGCAAGTTCCTCGACTCCAGTCGAATTTTTAAAATGGGCTGGGTGCCAAAAATCGGGCTGGAAAAAGGTATTGAGAATACCTACCGCTGGTACCTCAGCCATTACCAAACCGGTTGATATTAAGAGACCGAACTTGAATCAAATTCGACCTCAACCATCTGCAGAGGCTCCTTTCCTCAGCCCATAGACAACGGTTACAATTTACTTGATAATGCAGGTTAATATAAAATACACTGTCAGCCAGACTTACTTTAAGCAACCAAAAAGGACGGAAAGCACATGGTCACGATGAGTGGTGCACAATACATCGCTGAAATCTTTCAAGGATATGGCGTGTCTCATGTTTTCTTTGTTCCAGCCATCCTCCACGAAGGTCTGATGGAAATGGAAAGACATGGAATAAAGCGGATATTGACTCACAGTGAAAAGGCGGCTGCCTATATGGCAGACGGGTATGCACGCGCCTCGCATAAGCCAGGAATTTGCATGGCGCAGTCCGTTGGCGCAGCCAATCTGGCGGCCGGACTCCAGGATGCCTATCTTGGTTTGTCTCCCGTAATCGCCATTACCGGTCGCCGAAGCCCTCTATACAGATACCGGCACGCCTATCAGGAAATCGAACGTGAAGCCATGTTTGACGCGGTCACCAAGTTTAATGTCACGGTTGACACAGTTGAACAATTACCATTGCTCCTTCGCCAGGCTTTCAGGGAGGCGGTTTCGGGAGCACCGGGACCGGCGCATCTGGAGTTTCAAGGTATCCGGGGTGAAATCATTATGGAGCAAAGGGCTGACCTGGAGGTTATAGTTGAGGAGCAGTTTAACCGCTATCCTGCCTTCAGACCGGAGCCAGAACGAGATTTAATCCGGCAAGCGGCCAAAGTCCTTTCCCAATCACAGAGGCCAATCATAGTGGCTGGCGGAGGGGTAAAAGCCTCTCAAGCCGGTACTGAATTAGTTGAGCTTGCGGAAAGACTCTCCATCCCGGTAGCGACTTCGCTAAACGGTAAGGGAACGATTCGAGATGACCACCACCTTGCGGTTGGTGCAGTAGGGTCGTATTCCGCTCAGTGCGCCAACCGGGCTGTCGCCGAAGCAGACCTGGTACTATTCATCGGCAGTCGCACCGGCAGTCAAGTTACCAACGACTGGAAAATTCCCCGCCCGGGCACCTCCATTATGCAAATAGATATAGAGCCTGCAGAAATTGGCAGAAACTATCCGGCAAAGTTGGGCATTGCCGGAGATGCTAAAGCAACACTACGTCGCCTGATTGAGACACTGGAGCCTGTGGCGCCGAGGACGGACTGGCTTCAGCGCATAAATCAGTTCAAGAAAGAATGGAAAGACCAGATTAAGGAAATGTACCACTCCAGCGATGTACCTATCCGACCGGAGCGCCTGTGCAGGGAGATTGCGGACTTCCTGCCAGAAGACGCCATTTTAATTTCAGACACCGGTCATTCCGCAATCTGGACAGGTACCATGATAGAGCTGAAACACGCAGGACAGACTTATATAAGGTGTGCTGGCTCGCTGGGATGGGCCTTTCCCGCAGCGCTTGGCGCTAAATGCGCTCTACCTGACCGGCCCGTGATATGCTTTACCGGGGATGGGGGATTCTGGTATCACCTGGCGGAACTGGAAACAGCCCGCCGATACGGTATTAATGTCTTAACCATAGTGAATAATAACCATTCCCTGAATCAGGTGAAAAAAAGTGCCGAAAAAGTATACGCCGGCAGCAGTGGCCATCCAGATGAAATATGGCAGTTTACCGATGTCGACTTCTCCAGGGTAGCTAAAGCTATGGGCTGCGCTGGCATGCAGGTTAGAAAACCGGACGAGTTAAAAGCGGCGCTGCATGAGTCTCTGGCTATGAACCAGCCAGCAATAATCGACGTCGTCAGCGATATCCAGGCTGTACCACCCCCTGTCTGGACCTGATGTATTAAGCTTAATAAGACAAAGTATTGATATGGCAGCGGAAAAAGCTGATGTAATCATCATAGGCGCCGGCGCTATCGGGTGCGCAATTGCCTATTATTTAAGCAATGAAGGCGCGAAAGTTATTGTTGTGGAACAGGACAGCATCGGGGCCCATGCTTCAGGTTATGCCCCGGGCATTCTCAACCCGCAGGTGGCAGTCCCGGAATACCTGGAAACCATGCTGCCTCTGACCACCAGAAGTTTTCAACTGCACAAAGAGCTCTATCAGCAGCTATTAGAAGAGTCCGGGATTGATTATTATTTCCGCCAGTCAGCAATCCTCACGCTGGCATTTACACAGGCTGAAGCACAGGAAATCAAGAGCAAAGTCGAAGTGCTACAACAGCAAGGATTTAAAACAAGATGGTTAAATGGTGATGCCGTGCGTTTAATAGATAGCCGGATTTCTCCCGAGGTAACAGGGGCGGCCTACAGCGAGGATGCGGGAGAACTGGACAGCTACCGATACGTTTTGGCCCTGGCTCAGGCTGCCGAAAAATACGGGGCGGAAATCCGCAATAGACGGTTCACCGGACTGAAAAGAAAAGGAACAAAGTTGACCGCTGTCCGGCTATCATCAGGTGATGTTGCCTGCGATTGCGCGGTTCTGGCCATGGGGCCATGGACCGGGCTGGCCACTGCAACCCTCGGTGTGCCTATACCCGTCAGGCCGCAAAAAGGGCAGACGTTGAGAGTTCGGGCTTCAGGGCCACCTTTTGCCAATATACTTGCCTGGGACACCAACTACATCACCACCACCAGACAGGATGAACTTATCTACCATGGTGCCACTCATGAAGATGCCGGTTTCGATGAAGAACCCTCAACAGCCGGCAGAGACAGGCTAATAGATAGCCTGGTGACCATGGTGCCCTCGTTAATCGGAGCCGAAGTTGTATTGCAGACAGCCTGCCTCAGACCGCTGGCTGCTGACGGATTGCCCATAATCGGCGAGGTTCCCGGCTGGAGCGGCGTTTATCTGGCGACCGGCCACTGGACGAAAGGCATTTTGCTCAGTCCGGTAACTGGACGCATGGTAACAGAATTGATATTGAGCAACAGTACATCAATTCCAATCGAGCCGTTTTCTGTTTCGCGCTTTAACTCTTTCCGCTCTTGAGTATGCCCGTAACCTAAGAACGAGCTATATTTAAGATGCTCGATTCCTGATAGCCAGCCAGAATACCACGCCGATGATGGCGACGCCACCTGCAATACCCCCGGTAAGCCACCAGGTAAATATTACCCTGGAGAAGCTGGCAGTAACTGCCTTGTTGGAGTCGATGGTCACCGTGGTAATCGCTATGTCCGGTTCAGCGACGTCACCCATCCAGCCGTTGAAACGCCAACCACTCTCAGGCGTGGCGGTTATACTGATTACGGTTCCCTCTTCATAGCTATTGTTGCCGGCGGCGGGAGTAGTAGAACCATTACCATCGACCCGCATGGTCAGGGTATTCAATGTCCGAGAAAAGTTGGCGGTAACTGTCTTGTCGGAGTCGATGGTCACCGTGGTAATCGCTATGTCCGGTTCAGCGACGTCACCCGTCCAGCCGTTGAAACGCCAACCACTCTCAGGCGTGGCGGTTATACTGATTACGGTTCCCTCTTCATAGCTATTGTTGCCGGCGGCGGGAGTAGTAGAACCATTACCATCGACCCGCATGGTCAGGGTATTCATTGTCCGAGAGAAGCTGGCGGTAATCTTCTTACTGCAGTCCATCATAATGGTGGTGGGATTATCGGTACCTGGCAGGTCTCCACTCCAGTTTTCAAAGCGGTAACCAGAGGCCGGTATCGCTTCAAGGTAAACATATGAGTTACTTTCAAATGTAGATATAGCCGGATAAGAGGATAGGGCAGTATCATTTACCTCAACAATCCCACCAGCATCTGAACTGACATCCACGGTCAGCTTAACCGAGCCCGGTCAACCAGCTTCGACTGGCTTTGGGGTCAATAATACTGTCATAATGGCGGGCAAAACCAGGGCAACAGTCAACCACGCCAGAGCAATTTTAGCTAATTTTCTTATCATGCTTTCTTTCTTATAACAGTTTAAGTATAGCACCCCGGCACAGCATAATGCCTGTCCCGCCATTGCCAGGAAAGCGCCCGATGAGAAGCCTGAACTGACCGCCCAAGTTATCGAGACAATTGATAAGTTACTGTCATAAGCAACATGGTATTTTGCGCAGCTAGTCTCTACCTGTAAAAACTACCTTTTCAGGCCCTTCTTCAGCTCTTGAAGTTTCTCTACGAGGTCATATCGCGGTGGAGAAAAGACCTCGGTCATGCGCAACCCTCTCTCAGAACTGTAGTTGCCATGGGCGATGTAGGAAGGTATGGTGAGTACATCGCCTTCCTCAAGGTGATACAGTTTGCCATCAACGATGAAGTCACAAGCCCCATCATTGACTATCACTATCTGTTCCGGCTCATGCTGGTGGGGGGTAATATAAACACTTGGCTCCAGAGTAACAAAGCTGACGGTAATCTTCTCCGCAGACACGATGTAGTTTCTGGCCCCCGGGGCAAGCTCCATTACCGGAGTATTGCGGTAGTGAACAACACTTTTATTGTATTCTTCCTGAGTAGCATAGGGTTCTTTCCTTTCCATTTTACCGGTGCGCCCTCCTTTCCTGGTTCTGAAATTCTCTGCATCTTCTATTCTTAATCGTCAACCTTAAGTGCCATGTTTCTCTCTTTGGCCCACCCCCCTTCATAAGGCGAACGGTAGAAATAAGATAATTTTACATTGCTCATAAGCCATCGGCCATCTACTTTTCGATATTCATCAGTATACAAACAACTTGCCCAGAAACCTTTGCCATCGCGCAAGATTCCCGTATTCATCCCGTACCACGTTCCATATGCTTTGTCACCTTCGACGGTTATATCCGGCGCCACGATACGGTGACAGGAAAATATCATGTGTTTTGATACTCCCGCAAAGTACTCCTTAATGGCTTCTCTCCCCCGGTACATACCCCACGCTTCACTACCCCACACGGCGTCTTCCGTAAATAGCTCTCCCAGCTTCTCGACATCGAAGTTATCATCAATATATTTAGCGTACCGGACCTTCAGCTTCTTGATTTCCTCTAAATCCTCCAGGGCTTGAACTCTCTTTTCTAACTCCTCTAACGTCATTTTGTCTCCTTTCTATCCCTGCGGTTAATTCCTGTGTTTTAACTCCGCACTACAATATTCTTACATTTTGTCCTTCACTGTCCATGCCATAGCAAATCTATGCATCTTACTAGCGTTCCTGCCAAAAATAAAGCTTGTCGGCTTTAGCATGGTTAAAGAAGGCGACCTTGATTGTAGAAAGCTTAACCGAAAGAGTATATTTACAATAATCAGTAAATAAATACATTTAAAGGAGATAAGCGGTGTCGAAATTCAAATTTAATGCCATATTTGGCCTCCAGCCAGGTATTGACCCCGATGAAACGTACCAGGAGTGGCGCGAAGAACACGTGTTGTATGCGAAAAATTTAGCGCTCCCCGAAGTAAAGAAATACAATATCAATAGAGTTATCCCTCGCTTTGAAGGTGTTGAAATCGAAGATATCTGGGGGATTGCTGAATTCTGGTTTGACGATATGGAGTCCGCGCAAAGAGCGGTGGGACGAATTCAAGGCGCTCAGCCAGATGAATTTCTGGCCAGATTCACCAAAACCTGCAAAATGGTCATAGCCGAGGAAGAGAATATTAAACTTTAGAAGCTCCGTCTATCAATCTTTATAAAGACAAGGGAGTGTGCAAAATGAAGGTTTTAGGTATTGTGTGCAGCCCTCGAAAAGGGGGAAATACTGAAGTTCTGGTGCAGGAAGCTCTAGCTGGTGCACGGGATAACGGGGCAGAAATCGAGTTGTTAACAGTCTGGGATAAAGATATTAAACCCTGCGATGGATGTCTGTCCTGCGAAAAAACCGGTAAATGCCACATTAAAGATGACATGCAGGGGATTTACCCTGAGCTGGTAGAGGCCGATGGCATTATCTGGGGTACACCGGTCTACTTCTGGAGTGCGACCGCTCAAGCCAAGATGCTTATTGACCGTTCCTATGCCCTGTATTTCAATAAGAATAATCTGACTAATAAAGTCAGTGGTGTAATATCAGTCGGGGCGAGTTTGGGAAATCTGGGCGTGTGGCACTTATTCAGCAGTTTTTTTTCCGTGCATCATATGCTTTCCACCGACTTCGTTTATGGTTACGCACGAAATAAGGGAGATATTCGCAAGGACAAGCACGCCATGAAGGCGTCCAGAGAATTAGGCAAACAAATGGTATTGATAGCAGCGCGAAAATTCAAATACCCGGAAGAGTATGACGTTGCCATTTATCGCTACGTTAAGAGAGAGTACGGCATCGATAACTGCGTTGGCAGGGATAGATTTACAGATTAAGAATCCGCGCCAACAATCAAATGAACATGAGCTTGTTTTGCTGACTCATTACAAAATATGACGGAATGTTCAATTAGCAACTCCACGCTGTACATCGTTTGCTCAACGTTATAACTGAGTAGGGTTTTAGAAAGTAAGCCAATTGCGACGATTTTTTTACAATACCTATTGACACTATCATGACAGAGGCGTATATTAATGCTACCAAAACAATATAATTAGCTCATGCTTTAAAGGAGGATGCCGATTATGAGAAGAAGAAAGCAAGATGAAACAGAAGGCGAGGGTACTGAGGTAGAGCAGCCTAGCCAAAGTAGATATCGTCACGAGTGAGAAAAAAGTAACCATGTCAGCACCAGTAAAGGAGTATGAGGATTTTAAGAATAGCTTCAAGAGTATGATGGTGTCCTTCGCTAATTTTATGGAAGCCACCGGGCTGGAAATAGGCAAGGATGAAACCATCACCACAATCAATATGATGAGACTAGAACTTGATCAAATGAGGAAGGATTTACAGTCGGAGCAAGCTAAGATACGCGATGGATTAGTTCCTCAGAGTGAATTCGATGAGTTCAAGGCTGATTCCGCGGCAGAAGAAGCCAGGAGGCGTGAGGAGTCTGTTCCCCGCAGTGAGTTTGAAGAATTAAAAGCAGCCGCTGAAGAAAGGGCTGCAAGGGCAAGCGAAGATTACGTCACTCGAGGGGAGTTTGAAAAGTTCCGGGCAGCTGTAAGAGAAGTAATCTAAACATCGTCAAAAACGCGTTGCGCATGATTGAACATTGTCTTGCTTTTTAGAGAACCTGATTGAGGCAGTAAATCCTCGTCCCAGGAATTAAATTATAGTGATTCGATATTAAATTTAAAGGGGGCGCCTAATAATGCAGTTCCCTATTTGGATCTGGGTTGTATCGGTAGTTGGAGTGATTGCAGCGGGAATAGGGCTTGGATATTTCTTGATCTATCTGTTTTGGAGAATAGAAAGATATTTTTTCCCTGAGGCAGTCGTTACCAAGAAAGTTGAGCCCGAAATCAAGGTAGAGGAGCCGGTGCCGGTTGAAGAGGAAGTGGTTACGATTATCAAAGATGCGATACCGTCCGGACGAAATAGACTGGTGAAATTCACTTACATATTGAATTCCCAATTTAACCATCCTTTTGAGAAAGCCGATACCATAATTTGCTGGGACCTCGCCTTGAAAAACGGGGATGAAGTCCAGGATGCCGGGGGTAAACAGATGAAACTGCAGATGACTAGACTGAAAGGCGAAACGGAACGGGTGCGGTACACTCTAGCGGATAAATCCGGACATCATACCGTTTCGGTTATTCCTGCCAAAGAATACTTAGAGCGAGAGACCAAGCTCAATTTCGATAAAGCGATGATGTTCCGGTAATTCTAATAAGCTCAGTTCATCGCCTATTGACATTAAAGGGAAAATAGTCAATCGTTTATAACACTCTGCAAGAAAGGAGGTGAATTCATGCAAGCCTATTGTATGAAATGCCGTGCCAAGAAGGAAATGAAAGATCCCAAGAGCATTACCATGAAGAATGGAAAACCAGCTACACGGGGTACATGTCCGACATGTGGCACAAAGATGTTCAGAATAGGAAAGAGCTGAGTCCTGATACCAATTCAGGGTTAACATAGGGCTGGATATCTAGGGAACTACAATATCCAGCCTTCTTTTTATTTATCACACAAAATATGACGAAAAGTGCAATTGTTAAAACTCTCCCTGTTTAATCACGGGATTGGTTTTTCAGTAGCCGGTCAGGGACGGACCTAGTATGCTTTCCGATACATTTCGGCTATTGTTTCGGCATCTATGGTAAGTGGCGGTACATCCAAACTAAATGGACACGTTCTCAGTACAATATTAGCTACCTCTTCAGCATCTTCCAGCTTACAACCCAGGTCACGCAGCCGTAGTTTCATGCCTACACGCTCCAGCCACTCTTCAGTAGCCTTAATACCGTCCGCTTTACCGAAGACTCTATTGCCCACCGCTTCTATTCTTTCTTTTCTAACCGGCAGAATATATTCCATAAATTTGGGCAGCAAAGCTGCCAGGCCATCTGCGTGTGCAATGTCATATAGTGCGCTTACCCCGTGCTCAATATTATGGCAGTGCAAACCCCTGCCACGCCCTCCGCCCAGGGTACCGAGAGCACACATGGCAATGGTACTGGCCCATGATAGCTGGGTACGGGCGTCAATATCGTCGGGTCTGGCTAATACCCGTGGCAGGTACTCTACGACTATCCGCATTAAATGCTCCCGTATGCCATCATTCACCGGAGCATGTCCTTCAAGTAAGATATATGGCTCAATGCAATGAGCGAAAATGTCTACCCCTCCCTGGATAGTTTGTTTCTTCGGCACTGTAAGGGTGAGTTCCGGGTCAACGATGGCAACCTTGGCGGCCATACGCGAGCTGGTAATCGGTCTCTTTTCGCGGGTGTCCCAGTTTGTAATCACTCCGGCGTTGTTCATCTCGCTGCCGGTGGCCGCCAACGTCGGTATCTGGATAATTGAAGGTGCCGTGTCGGCGACTGCACCCGCGTCGATTCCAGCCAGTGCCCGCTCCCAGAAAGGTTCATCGCTGGTACTGGCCACGGCTATCGCTTTGGCCGAGTCCATGGCGCTGCCCCCACCCAGACCGATATACAATTCTATCTTCTCCTTACGCCCCAGGCTGGCGCCTTCGTCAATCGTAGTATGGCGCGGGTTTGGCTGTACTTTATCAAAAACTATTACCTCCAGCCCGTTTGACTCCAGTTCACTGATTATCCTGTCCAGTAAGCCAATACGGCGAATATCGGGATAGGTAACGACCATCGCCTTTTTCCCCAGTTGCCTGGCTTCTTTACCCAGCTCATTTATGCTGCCGACGCCAAAAACAAGCTTGGTTGGTACATGCATTGTATAGGTCATAATCATTTATCCTCCAGTGAATCGCTTACATCGTTTCGAAGTTCAGTGGGAATTTTAAATTTGTTACGGGTAAAAGTCAAATAAAATACAGGACGACTATACGGAGACAGTTATAAGATTGGTATAGTATAATACGCAACATAAGAAGGCTAATAAAAACCCACTCTGTCATACATAGCTTGTTAATCAGCATCAACGATTGTTTACCAGTGGCTTATTATTGGTTCAATCGTATTGCAGAGTGAGGAGGAACCCGGGCAATGAAACAGAAGGGGCGTAGTATTGTGCGGACGACTACGTGGTCGGCGGGGCCTGGCTGTCACGGTGGCTGTGGAGTGCTGGCGCATATCGAGGATGGCAGACTGGTCAAGATTGAGGGCGATCCGGAGCATCCCTGGAATCAGGGCCGTCTCTGTGCCCGGTGCCTGGCCATGACACAATATGTTTATCACCCCGACCGTTTAACTCGTCCTCTGAAGAGGGTGGGAGAACGCGGGGAAGGTAAGTGGCAGGAGATTTCCTGGGATGAGGCCTTTGACCTGATAGAGAAAAGGCTGAAAAAAATCCGGGAAGAATCTGGCCCGGAGAGCGTTATCTTCTCCATGGGCACCGGCAGAGACATCGGGCCGTGGATATGTATGCTGGCTTATGCGTACGGAAGCCCAAATGTTATGTTCGCCCTGAGTGGCATCGCCTGTTACAGCCCCAGAATCGCCGCCGTAGATACCGTCCAGGGAGATTACTGCATACTCGACGCCGCACAATGGTTTCCCAAGCGCTATGACGACCCCAGATATAAGGTCCCAAAATGCATCATAGTCTGGGGCTATAATATTCCGGCCTCATGCCCGGACAATGTCTTCGGGCACTGGATAATCGACCTCATGAAGAAAGGTACTGAGATTATCGCCATTGACCCGAGGCTGTCATGGTTCGCCTCAAGGGCGAAGAAATGGCTCAAGCTCCGCCCGGGGACGGACGGGGCTCTGGCCATGGGCTTTCTTAACGTGATTATCAATGAAGCTCTGTATGATAAAAGCTTCGTTGAGAAGTGGACCAATTCAACTCACCTCATCAGGAGCGATACCGGAAAACTGCTGAGAGAGAGCGACCTGGTGGCTGGTGGGTCTGCCGAAAACTTCGCTGTGTGGGACACGGAGAGGGGGATGCCGGTGGTATGGGATACCCAAGAATTGGACTACCGGTTGGCAGATGTGAAGCCGGCCATGGATGGCGAGTACGAAGTCCGCCTTGCCAATGGGGCCAGAGTACAGGTTACAACGGTCTGGTCCGTGTTCTGTCAGCAGGTACAGCAGTACCCGGTGGAGCGGGTGTCCGAGATTACCTGGGTTCCGGAGAAAGATATTGCCGAGGCGGCGCGGTTATACGCCAGAAGCAAGCCCGCAGCCATACACTGGGGGGTGCCCATCGATATGACACCGGCCATCACGCCCACTGCCCAGGCAATTGCCAACCTGTGGTGTATCACCGGGAACCTGGACGTGCCCGGCGGGAATGTGATTTCCCGCTTTGCTTTTGACGCGGTTGCCTACGCTCTGCCCGGGGCCAAGGGGGTCATCAAGTTAGACTCCAAGGAAGCTGACAGGAAGAGGATTGGGGCAGACCGATATGGCCCCCTGAATAGATTTATCTGGCGGGCTCAAACAGACCTGGTCCTGGAGCAGATTTTTAGCGGGAAACCATATCCCATCAGGGGCATGTGGATACAGACGTGTAATCCCGTGGCCGGTATAGGTCTTGACCCCAGAAAATGGGTTGAGGCTCTCAAGAAGCTCGACTTCGTGGTTGCCGTCGACCTTTTTATGACACCCACGACCCAGCTGGCCGATGTGGTGCTGCCGGCGGCCAGTTTCCTGGAAAAAGACGGCATCCGGAGCTGGTGGGTGCCCCTTCAGAGCATCAACAAGGCCATGACTGTCGACCAGTGCAAGCCCGATATTGAAATCAACTTCGAGCTGGCCCGGAGGCTTGACCCGGATTTTCGCTGGAACAGCATCCACGAACTCTTTGATGAAGTCATCAAGCCTTCCGGCATGACTTTTAAAGAGCTGCAGGAGAAAGGATGGGCCTTCCCGCCAGAGGGTCACCCCAGTGCCCCGTATCACCGGTTCGAAAAGGGGCTGCTGCGCCCGGACCGGAAGCCTGGCTTTCAAACTCCTTCCGGCAGGATTGAGCTATACTCATCGCTGCGTGAGGAGTGGGGACTGGAGCCTGTGGCCCACTATGAAGAGCCACCGTTCACACCAGTCAGCCAGCCGGAGCTGTATAAAAAGTACCCGCTTATCCTGTCGACAGGGAGAAGGTCGCCGGTGTATTTCCACGCCGAGCACAGGAATATCCCGTGGCTGCGGGAGATCGACCCTGACCCGCTGATTGAAATCCATCCCGATACGGCCAGGTCACTGGATATCGGCGACGGCGAGTGGGTCTGGGTGGAAAACTGGCTTGGCCGGTGCAAATTCAAGGCCAAAGTCACCCTGGTGGTGCCGACATGGATGGTGATGGCCGCTCATGGCTGGTGGTTTCCCGAAAAGCCGGGGGCAGAGCCTTCCCTGTTTGGTGTGTGGGAATCGAACGTAAACCAGCTTATTCCCATGGGCTTCCAGGGTAAAGACGGCCTGGGCGCCCCGATAAAGCACCTGCTTTGCCGGGTCTATAAAGCCAATGGTAAAGAGGAGGCGGGAGATGCCTAAGAAGCCTGAATATGGTCTGTTGATAGATTATGAATACTGCACCGGCTGCTACGCCTGTCAGGTCGCCTGCGCCCAGGAATACCGGTGGCCAGCGGGGATGGGAGGGATAAAGGTAATTGAAGTGGTTCAGAAGCTGCCACATGATAAGGCGTATCTCACCTACCTGCCGTTTCCCACCGAACTGTGTGTCCTGTGTGCGTCTCGTACTAAAAAAGGACTCCAGCCCGCCTGCGTGCAACACTGCATGGCAGCCTGCATGAAATATGGACGAATCGAGGAATTGGCACAGGAAATGAGCCAGAAGCCGAGAATGGTGCTCTGGGTACCACGGTCGTAATGGCGAGGGCATCGGCAAATGCCTTTATGGGGGCAGGTCAATTACCTCGAATTAACCAGGTAACAACTTCACCGTGCTATCTTTTTTCCTTGTCCTCGCTCCAGTATCTTTTCCTTAGCTCTCGCTTCAGGATTTTGCCCGTGCCGCCTTTGGGCAAGCTAGCCACGATTTCCAATAATTTGGGAACCTTGAATCCGGCTAACTGTGTTTTGCAGTGGGCTAAAAGCTCTGCCCCGGTGATGCTATGTCCTTCTTTTAATACGACCAGTGCCGCCGGAGTTTCCCCCCAGACTTCATGCGGGGCCGCCACTACCGCGCATTCCAGGACTGCGGGATGCGTATAAATCGCGTTCTCCACCTCAAACGTGCTTATATTTTCTCCACCGCTAATCACTATGTCTTTTAAGCGATCAACTATCTGGATATAGCCGTCCTCATCTATGTTAGCCAGATCCCCGGTGTGGAACCAGCCATTGATGATGGTCGCTTTCGTTTCTTCGGGGAGTTTCCAGTACTCATCTATGATGTTGTTGCCTCTTGTTATCACCTCCCCTATCTCCCTGCCATCCGGTTTTACATCCTCCCCCTTCTCATTAACCACCCTTAAATTGGCCATGAAGTCGGCAAAGCCAGAGCGGCGCAGCTTCTCTACCCTCTCTTCTCCGCTGAGGTGACTCAAGTAGTCTTTACCGCGAGAAGTAGCCAGAAGCGGCAAAGTTTCAGTCAGCCCGTAGCCCGAATAAACCTCACAGCCTATCTTTTCCTCGACGGCTCGAAACAGCGTCGCCGACACAGGCGCACCACCTATTCTCAGCTGCTTCAAACTGCTTAAGTCATGTTTGGCCAGGTCCGGGTAGTTAAGCAGGGTAATGGCCATAGTAGGTACGACGAACATGTTGGTTACCCGTTCTTCTTCAATAGCCCGGCAGACAAGCTCAGGCCGAAATTCTCTCAGCAAAACATGTTTTCCCCCGGCAGCGGTAAGGAAGTGAGGCGTCCCCCAGCCATTTACGTGGAACAGGGGAATGCCGTGCAGAAAGACAGAACGGTCATTAACTTGCTCTACAAACATCCCGTTAATAGCGTTAAAGTACAACATCCGGTGAGTGAAGAGCATGCCTTTAGGTTGCCCTCCCGTTGTTCCGCTCGTATAACACATTTCAGCAGGGTCATTTTCACCCAACTGTATCTCCGGCAGGAAAGGGGAAGACTGTTTTAATAAATCCTCATAGTTTGTGTCCCCTATCTTCGAATCAGTCGTGGCGGGGCTATCCGGCAGGAGTATATATTGTTCCACCGTTTTAAGTTCATCTTTAACTGGATTAATAAGATGTATCAGATTCTCGTTTACCACAACGTACTTGGCTTCTGAGTCATTCAGAATAAAGGCAATCTCCCGGGGTGAAAATCTGATATTTATGAAGAGCAAGATAGCTCCCATCTGCGGAATCCCGTAGAATGCCTCCAACAGGCGGTGGGTATTATAATCTATGAAGGCAACCCTGTCTCCCTTCTTAACTCCCAGATTGAGCAGGCCGTTGGAAAGCCTTCTGGTTCTTTCCACATATTCGCCGTAAGTAAACCGCTTTTCACCATCAACGACGCCAATCTTTTTGGCATATTGCGTCGCGGCTCTTCGCGTGAAATCGGTAACAAGCATCGGAACGAACATCTGTTGCCTCCTCTCTCATGGCCGGGATGCTGTCAATGCTCAAACAAATATTAACAGGATAAAAAAGCGAAGCCTCAGAATGTGTTTGTGGCCTTGCTGAAGACTTTACATTCTGTCTATCATCACTCTTTTTTTACGGTGTTATTCTCAAATCCGAAGTAAGTGTAGTAGCCGCCTTTGCTACCCGGTTTTTTACCAAGATACCCTGAGGCCACGAGCTGCTTCAACAGTGACGGAGGCGCCCATTTAGGGTCGCCGGTAGCCTGATATAAAGATTCTAAATTATTCAAGCGAGCATCCAGACCAACAAGGTCGCAGGTCTCAAAGGGACCCATTTTATGCCCGTAGAATAATTTTGCTCCCATATCAATATCCATCACTGAAGCAACGTTCTCCTCAAGCATCCGGCTGGCCTCGAGGAAAAGCGCCACCCCGAGTCTGGTGCTGACAAACCCGGGAGAATCCTTCACTACTATTGGGATTTTATCCAGCCTTGAAGTCAGGCTTTTGACATGCTCCAGCGTTTCGTCTGAGGTCAGTCTACCCCTGATGATTTCTATGGGTTTCATAAGCTGGGCAGGATTAAAGAAATGCATGCCCGCGACCTTCTCGGGCCTATCTGTGGCCGAGGCTATCTCCGTAATGCTAAGCGTAGACGTATTTGAAGTTAAGATGGTCTCCTTCTTACAAATGCCCGCTAGCCGCTGAAAAAGTGCCTTCTTCAACTTCATATCTTCAATAACGGCCTCGATAATCAGGTCGGCATCACCTGCCGCCTCATTAAGACTGGAAGTTCCCTTTATCCTGGCAAGCACCGCTTCAGCTTCCTCCTGGCGTATCTTCTGCCGCTCTACGCTGCCCTGGAGAAACCGCTTTATCCGTTCCAGCCCGTCATTAACCAATTCGTCCTTCAAGTCCTGCAAACTAACCTGGAAGCCAGCTTGAGCGCAAACCTGGGCTATGCCATGCCCCATCGTCCCCGCCCCTATAACTGCTATCTTCTTGATTTCCATCCTGGCTGCTCCTGAAAATTATGTTCCTTTAAACTGCGGGCTTCTCTTTTCCAGGAAGGCATTTATCCCCTCTTTATGGTCTTCAGTAGCAAAGCAGAGGGCAAATATAGCTCTTTCATAGCTCAACCCGGCAGCAAGGTCGGTATACATGCCTCTATTTATCGTCTTTTTGGCTAATTTGCTGATTAAAGGGCTCTTGCTGGCTATGCTCTCAGCCAGTTGACTTACCTCTTCCTCCAGCTTATCCTGCGGCACTACCTTCTCAACCAGGCCGATTCTCTCTGCTTCGGCAGCATCGATTATTCTACCGGTGTAAATCAGTTCCTTGGCCCTGCCCCAACCTATTAATCGAGGTAACCGCTGCGTGCCACCGCCTCCAGGGATGAAACCTATATTGATTTCCGGTTGACCAAATTTAGCATTTTCAGAAGCGATTCTTATATCACAGCACATGGCCAGTTCCAGCCCCCCGCCCAGGCAAAACCCGTTTATCATCGCGATGACGGGAATACCAAGATTCTCCAGGCGAGTAAAAAGTTCCTGCCCCAGCGTAGAGGTGTATTCCTCTATGGTTATTGGAGTGGCCTCCCGGAACTGGGTGATATCGGCGCCGCTTATGAACGCCCTGTCTCCCGCTCCAGTAATGATTAAGACACGGATATCCCTGTCTTTCTCAATTTCCTCTATAATGTACTTAATCTCCGACCGTGTGGCTCTATCCAGTGCATTCCTTACCTCGGGTCGGTTAATGGTAACCCTGGCGATTCCCTTTTCTTTCTCATATATGATGTTATTAAATTTCATTGCCTCCTCCTGTGGATTCCAGGTCTCCATTGTATAATGCTATGCCTGTTTCCTTTCCACAATGGCGCAGACACCCATGCCGCCACCTCCACAAATAGCCTCCAGGCCATACCTGGCATCACGCCTTTTCATCTCATAAAGCAGGGTAGTTAAAATTCTTGCCCCGGTGCAGCCCAGAGGATGGCCAATAGCGATACAGGAACCATTAACATTTACCTTATCATAATCTTCTTCAGTAATTCCCAGCTCTTTAAGGTTGGCTAACGTCTGGACAGCGAATGCTTCATGCAATTCAATCAGGTCTATCTGGTCAAGGGTGAGCCGGGTCTTTTCCAGCGCTTTAGTAACGGCCACCGGCACTGATTTCCACGTATACCGAGGGTCAACGCCGCTGGTAACATAAGATTTAAGGTAAGCCATTGGCTCCACACCAAGTTCCCTGGCTTTTTCTTCTGATGCCACCAGGCACACCGCCGCCCCATCGTTTTCCCCGGCTGAATTGCCGGCGGTACAAACACCTCCCAGAACAGGCTTCAATTTCGAGAGCGCTTCCAGGCTGGTGTCAGGACGGGGACGCTCATCTTTATCAAATAACCCTGGCTCACCTTTAGTCCCCGGAACAGGGACAGGCACTATCTCCTCGCCAAATTTGCCCGACTCAATAGCGGCCACCGCTTTCTGGTGGCTCCGCAGCGCCCACCGGTCAGCCTCTTCGCGGGTAAGGCCGTGTTCCCTGGCGGCGGTTTCAGCCCACGTCATCATCGTCGGCAAAACGCCGAACCTTTGCTCAGGTTGAGACATAACCCTGGCCCGCTGTATCCTGTCGTACAATGGCAGCCCCCACATCGAGAGACTGCCATGCCCTTTAGGCATGTCGCCACTTCCCCCCAAGCCCCACTTTATATATTCACCGGGTATGTAAAACTCAGCGGTACTCATACTCTCCACACCGCCCGCGGCTATAAGCGCTGCATTTCCGGTCTGAATCATCATGGCCGCTAGCCCGATGGCATCAAGGCCGCTGCAGCATCTCCGGTCCAGTGTAAAAGCCGGGATATCCTCTGGCCAGCCAGCTTTAAGCAGGGACATGCGGGCGATATTTACATATTCCCCGCTCTGATAGTTCTGGCCCATGATTACCGTATCAATTAAGGCTGGCTCCACCTTTGCCCTTCTCACCAGCTCGTTGAGGACCAGGGCCGATAAGTCATACGCGGGGAGGTTTCTCAGACTGCCGCCATAATTTCCCACCGGTGTCCGCACCGCACTAATAAGAACTGCCTCACTCATGGTCATCTCTCCTGGTATTTTTTATATCTATACATAATGAGTGAAAGAAATTATCTCATATTAATAAATCTTATTTAAATCTTAAAGAGTCCGGCAGATAAATTGTCAAACATCTTGTAAAAGCCAACATGTTGTCTTAGATTGTAACATAAAGCTGATTACTTACAGTGTTACATGGGGGCCTATGAGTAACACCAGAATAAGGCTAGTTACGCCGACGACTGTAGCAGCAAATAAACCGACATAGAAAGGCTTGATTCCAAGCCCTCTCATCGTAGCTATTGATGTTCCAAGACCAACGCCAGCCATTGCTGTAGCCAGGATATACCCTGACCATTGTTTGATATTAATGATTACTGCCTTCCAGGTCACATCAGTAAGTAGTGCGAAAGCCTGCCCTCCACTATTAATCCCGGCGTCGCCGATTGACCTCAAGATAGCCATAATGAGAAACCCAACGATGAACAAGGGGAATAATTTCAGTGGATTTATCCTGGCTCCTGGGCTCGAAGCACCCGATTGTATATTCCGCTGGTTATAGACATAAGCCATAACGGGGATAACTATGGCCATCATGACGTTTCTAACCAGTTTAGTCACCATGGCCGCGTCTGCCGCGGTTGGACTCGAGCTCGTCTGAAATGTCTGGTCATAGATCAAGCCAGCTCCGGCTACCTGTGCGGTCTCATGAATTGAAGTTCCGGTGAAGAGGCCAACCATAGTCGTATTCCCCGAGAATATCAGGTGAGATATGTAGGGGTAAATAAACATGGCTATTAGGCCAAAAACCGTGATGTTTGCAATTGCATAGCTCACCTCCTCATCCTTGGCACCGATTCCAGGCGCTGTAGCCACTATCGCGGAGGCTCCACAGATGCTCGTGCCAACGGCGATTAACGTACCAAGGCGCTCTGGAAGCTTCAGCAGGCGGGTGAAATACGTGGTGACGATGAGTCCGACTAAAATGCAGAGTATGACGATGGGCAGTCCCCAGATACCCAGCTTGAATACGTCGAAAATGCTCAACCTGATGCCCATCATGATGATTCCCAGCCTTAATAGCTTTTTAAGGCAGAAGCTCAAGCCAGGTTTGAAAACGGGATGCAGGCCAATCAGGTTTCTTATCAGGATGCCAGCCAGAATAGCTACTATAATATAGCTGATAACCCCTCTGTGTCCCAGAGCTGAGTTGATGAGATTGGTTAACTGTATTGAGGCAGCAACCAAGACAACGGCCAAGGTAACCCCCGGAATAAGCGCCGGCGTTTCTCTCAGCGTGCATCCGAAGACGAGCTCCTCAATCAGATTGGGTTTACGTTTGTTTTTCACCGCTGTCATTCATGTCTCTTTTATCAGGGTAACCTTTATGAAATCACCGGTAGCAGCCAGTAAGACTGGTTTTTATTATAATGCAAATTAGCTCCCTGGCAAAACTTGCACTGTAAACTGTACCCGACTTCAGATACTCTTGGTCTAAATCATCCTTGAAATTTGTAAATAGGAACTGTACTGGCGTAAAATCCACAGAGTCAGGCCAATCCGCCTGGCCGACCGCTGAATAATATTATGCAGAGCCTGGAAATATTTAGCCCTGTCTGGATTTTTGCCTTATGCGCCGTTTTATTTACCGCTTTTATTAGGGGACTGGCCGGGTTTGGCTTTGCACTGATTCTGGCGCCGGTCTTTCTCCTCATTTTAAACCCGGCGGCGGCGGTGGTTATTAACCTGTGTCTCGGCTTCCTCAGCAACATCGTGGTCGTGGTTCATTCCTTTGCCAGTATAGATTTCAGGCGCGTTCTGCCCATGGCGCTGAGCAGCCTGCTGGGAATTCCCCTGGGTGTTTGGGTTCTCAGCGTGATCGCGCCGTCTATCCTGAAGATATTTATCGGTGCGGTTATCATCTGCTTTGCGGTACTGGTAGCTTTCGGCATCCGTAAGACCTTTGCCAGCGAAAGAATACCCTCATGCATAGCGGGCTTCTTCAGTGGCATACTGTCGAGCTCAACCAGTCTTGGCGGCCCACCGGTTGTCCTCTTTATGCACGGTCAGAACTGGCCCAAGGAGGTCATCCATCCCAGCCTCGCCGGTTACTTCACTGTTCTCGGAAGCTTCTCCCTGATTGCCCTCTGGTTGTCCGGCCATGTAGCCGTGGCAACGCTTATCACCGCAGCGTCGCTGGCGCCAGCCCTGTTAGTTGGCACCGCTCTGGGAGTGATTGCGTTTCAAAAGGTGAATGCCCGCTTCTTCAGGGGCTTTTCCGTAGCTATCGTCATCTGTGCCGGCTTACTGGGCGTTACCTCAGGCCTGGGCCTTTTTCCGTAGCTCCGGAAAGGCAAACACTAATCGTATATCTCGCCGTCCCGGAAACGCGCCCATCCGGTCTCGAACCACGTCTTTTCCCTGGGGATAGGTCGCCTGGGCACCCACTCATGCTGAACTTTTTCCTCCGGCGTAACTACCGTCTCCAGCACACAATCGCGAAATTCGATATTCTCAGGCAGCAGAGACCACTCCCCACCCAGTTTTTCATGTATCGGGATGCCTTTTTTATCCAGCACAATCGAAGAACCTCGACTGCCCACGCCGCTCTGTATCTCGAACAGGATGGACTCCAGATACACCGCATGGGCAAAGCACAGATGGCGGTTGCGCAGTGCCTCGACTTTTTCCACAGGAGAACTGAAGGCACAGCCCGATGCTTCAAAATGACGCCACTGGGCCCATGCCTCGCTAACCGCCCTGGAGATTGCCGCCGAAGAACGAATATTGGCACCAGCCAGAGTCATACGTTCCCGGAACTCTCCCCGTTCCTCCTGCCAGGTACGCTTGGCGCCGGCACACTTTTCAATCCAGTCCCCGATATAATTTATGGCGTTTTTAATGGAGTTTTTCACATCGGTTTTTGCCACCGTCCGGTCGCCGTATCGATTGGCAATATACTCGGCAACTCGAAATCCAGCCACCTGGCCGGAGTTCAGCGCCGAGCCGCCCGGGCGGTAGATACCGTGCGAGCCATTGACCTCACCAACCGGGAAAAGGTGTTTGATATTGGTCGATTCCCACCAGATGTTGCCCGCCAGGCCGCCGTTGTTGTGCTGGGCGCACACGGCAATTTCCAGCGGCTCTTCGGTGATGTCAATGCCGTGGTTCTGGAAGAGTTTAATCGCCTCAGGATTCATCTGGCGCAAACGCTCAATTGGAGTGTCCAGTAATGCATTCGACTTAAGAAGGTATTCATGAGCCTCTTTATTTAAGCTAGCAAAAGAAAAGCCTTCGGGATTATGCCGGTAATCAAGAAACACGCGCCGCCCTTTAATGACGGTTTCAATATAAACCAGGATGCCAATCAGCGAAGACCCGTTAATCACCCGGCGCGCATCAAACGGCCACTCATAACCTTCCAGGAAGATAAGCGAGCACATCTCGCTGGCCGAAGAGAAATAATCGCCCATGAATTCACTTTCTTCGCTCAGGCCACCGGCACCGGTGCTTATGAACCGCGGGATGGCCTGCATATAGGTGCCGGATACATTCCAGCGGAATTTTATCGATGCCAGGCCGTATTGCGATTCGGGCAGGTTCTGTGCCTTTGCCCCCGCCATAAGCGCCAGACTTATCGCCCCGGTATGCACCTCCGGATAGGCACTTGTTTTATACAGGCCGCCAGGCCCGCCTGTGGCAAAGACTATGTTTTCCGCCCCGTACGCGGCCAGACTGCCGTCCTGCTTCATAACAATGGCGCCAACCGCGCGTTTGCGGTCATCTTCTCCAGTGGTCAACAACTGGATAACATTTTCCCCTTCACCTATCTTTATACCCAGTTCTCTGACACGCTTCAGGAGCATCAGGCACATCTCGCGGGAGGTATACGGGCCAATCGAAGTAGCCCGGGGACGGGGGTCATTGTCTGTCTGATAACCAAAGAACTGTCCGTACTCATCACGGGGGAATGGCATCCCCAGATTGACCAGATGCACTCAAACGAACGCCGATATGAAGCCCAGGCGCTTCAGCCCTAATTCCCTCCACAATTTCTCGCAGAAATCCGGTTCTATTTTCCAGGCTGCCGCCGTACTTACCCGGCCTGTCTACCGCACTGAGAAACTCATGGCCCAGATAACCATGGCAATGCTTAACATCGACAAAGTCAAAACCAGCCGATTTAGCCAGCACCGCGGCGCGAACAAAATCATCAACAAGAGAGCTTATCTCTCCATCTGTCATAACCGGCGTATCCGGATTCACTCCGAATTTTCTATCCAGTACCGGGTGGTGGTACAGAATTTTTGGCTCCAGACCCCTTTCTTTGGTGGGACGTGAGAAACGGCCGGAATAGGTCAACTGCAGTCCTATGAATAAATCATCACCTGTGCCGAAGTGTTTAGTATGGGTATCTACCAGTATCTTACGCAGCCGGGCTATTTCCCCAACCGTCTCTTCGAGTATCATTAACTGATTCGGGTTGCCCCGGCCGTCCGGTCGAACCGCGGCGGCTTCCCCTCCCCATACCATCTTGGCCCCGCTAAGGCCAAAGCGCTCCCAGCGTCGCCGGGTTAATTCCGTGGGACGTCCATCAAGAGTACCATCCCATCCTTCAAGCGGCAGCACGGCAAAACGGTTCCCGATGACCCTGTCTCCAAATACACAAGGCTGCGCCAGTGGTGAATCTACACCCGTTTGCACTGTTTCATCAAACGGCAAAGACACGCCTGTTTCATTCAGATACGCTTTAAATTCACCGGCCGTTTTCAAAGATGCAATACGCCGAATTATCATTGCATATCTCCCCATGATTTATCTTGACGAACATATTATCTAACATCAACCACATCGAATTCAAACAGGAGTGTATTTTTGGTGAATTATCTGATAAAATACCAATGCCCGACGAAATAGATCAGATCAGCGGGCAAACCATGTACCTCGTGTAATAAGCATAAATGCCTGTGCCTGCTGAGCGCAAATTAGTTATTAATACGGATTACAAACACAAAGCCGCTTAAATATATTGAATACGGATAGGAAGTTACAAATAGAGGTGTGATATTTGTTAGTTGTTGCCTGCATTAAACAGGTCCCAGATACTACACAGGTTGAAATTGACCCGGTAACGGGCACTCTGAAGCGAGAAGGGGTGCCCTTTATCATGAATCCTTTTGATGCCCACGCCCTGGAAGAGAGTCTTCGCCTTAAAGACAGGTATGGATTCCGGGTAGTGGTTATCTCAATGGGCCCGCCGAATACCGAGATTACGTTGCGTAAATCTTTAGCTTTAGGCGCTGATGAGGCTGTACTCCTGAGCGACCGCGCCTTCGGCGGTGCCGATACTCTGGCAACGAGCTTCGTGCTGGCTGAGGCAATCAAGCGATTGAATCAGCAAGATGAATTGGTGGCGGTCATTTGCGGGCGGCAGACCATCGATGGTGATACGGCCCAGGTTGGGCCAGGCATCGCTACCCGTCTTGCCTTCTCGCAGCTGACGCTGGTTGACCGCATCGAAGATATTGACCTGACAGCTAAAAAAGTCATAGTCAGGAGGAAAGTGGGTAGCTGGCGAGAAAAAGTTGAGGCACCGCTGCCGGCGTTGATTGCCGTGGTAAGGGAAATCAACCGCCTGCGCTACCCAACGCTGCCCAGACGATTAATGGCCGAAAAAGCGTCGGTATCGATATGGGATAACAAGGAAATGAAGCTAGACGAGAATAGAGTCGGCCTCAAGGGTTCCGCAACTCAAGTGCGCCGAATATTTTCGCCGGAAAGAGCCAAGGGGGAAATTCTGGGCGACGGATTAAATGAACCTGAAGAGGCAGCCAACCTGCTGCTGGAAAATCTCATCGAAAAAGACGTACTTTATCTCAACTCGAGCAGTTAACAGAAAGAGGCATATGGAAGACAGGAAAAGAGTAAAAAGACCGCGCGGCGTAGCTCAACTCATTCCCGGTAAATGCATTGCCTGCGGCGCCCGCTGTCAGAGTTCCTGCCCCAAAGATGCCATCGAAATGAATGAGAAAGATGAGCCGGTAATCATTATTGATAAATGTATCGGCTGCCGTAAATGCCTTAAAGTCTGCCCCGTTGACGCCCTTGAAATTTACTTAACTCCGGAAGAACAGAAAATCCTTGCCGAACTTGCGGTGCCGAAAAAGGCTGCCTCTGTAGAAGAAGCTCCTGAGGTAATAGAAGAGGCCGCCAGGCTACCTGCCCGACTTAAAGAGTACCGGGGAGTCTGGGTGTTTGTGGAGCAGACGGGTGGCGAACCGGCGGGGGTTTCCTGGGAGCTACTGGGCGTTGGTGCTGATTTAGCCAGAGTCCGTGAAGAGGAATTATGTTCCGTGGTTATCGGTGACCATGTGGAGCACCTCTGCCAGGAATCATTTGTTTTTGGCGCGAGCAAAGCTTATTTGATTGACGACTCCGTATTCCGCCGCTACCGCACCGAGCCGTACTATAAAGCCATATGCTACCTGGTCAGGAAATACAAGCCGGAAATAATGCTGGTGGGGGCGACCGGACTGGGGAGGGACCTGGCCGGGGCCGTAGCCACCGAATTGCAGACCGGCCTTACTGCTGACTGTACCGGGCTGGCAATTGATGATAGGGGATTTCTGCTGCAGACCCGCCCTGCCTTCGGCGGCAATATCATGGCCACCATACTCACCGAAGGAACTCGCCCACAGATGGCCACGGTTCGCCCTCATGTCATGACCCTGCCCGCGAAAGACCCTTCGCGCAAGGGTAAAATTGTCCGTGAGGCTGTGCCGTTCCAGGAGGCGGACATCGTCGTCAAGGTGCTGGAAGTAATAGACGAGCGCAAGGCAGGCGATATAGATGTGGCGGCCGCGGATATCATCGTATCAGGTGGACGTGGCATGCGCGCCAAAGAAAATTTCAGCCTCCTTCAGGAACTGGCGGATGAGCTGGGTGGAGTGGTTGGTTCTTCCCGTGGCGCTGTCGAGGCGGGCTGGATGCCCGCCGAACGACAGGTCGGTCAGACCGGGAAAACGGTCCGCCCCAAGCTTTACATCGCCTGCGGTATAAGCGGCGCAATCCAGCATTTAGTCGGCATGCAGGACTCCGATGTCATCGTGGCCATAAATATTGACAAGAACGCGCCTATCTTCGAAGTGGCCACCTATGGCATTGTCGGCGATGTGCTCAAAATTGTCCCGTCCTTGACGCAAAGGGTCAGGAAGCTTCGTAGTAAGGGCGTGGATTTCATGGTCGAGAGGCACTGACCAGATTGAAAGGGATAAGAAATTAATATGAATCCAGTAAGTCATCTTGGGGTTACCGGGTATGTCCTTTTCTGGGGCCTGACCGGGCTGGCCGCAGGTGTATTCAGCTACCGGCTTTACCAGCTTTTTCGCTATCTTTCTCTGGGCAGGAAAGACGAAAGGTTCGGCCAGCTTTTCCGAAGGGCGGTAACGGCTATCGGTCATTTAATCGCGCAGCAGTGCCAGTTCAAGAACCTGACCAGAAAAGACCGGGCCGGCGTGGGACACATGCTCATGGTCTGGGGCTTTCTCCTATTTATCACCTATTACTTTCTCTTTATCATTATCGGCTCGGGATTCGGCATATCCGATGTCATCGAGCACAGTGTGGTCTATGGCGTCTATACTTGGGTTATGGACATCGTTGCCCCCTTCATCATGCTTGGGGCACTATGGGCTATTTTCCGGCGCTTTATTATCAGGCCACCACGCCTTGAGGGTTACCGGACTTTTGAGGCGATGGTAATACTGGTCACCGTTCTCATCCATCCGATAACGCATCTGGGTAAAATTGCCACCCAGATCGCCGCCGGACACCCACCAGCCGGCCTCGGCCTGTCAACTCCACCTTTAAGCACCGCCTTCAGCCATGTCTACGCCTCCGGCGCCTCACTGGAAATGTGGCACAGTGTCTGGTTCTGGAGTCACTGGGGTTTTGTCCTGCTCGTACTGATAATCATCGGCTATACCAGATACAGGCACGTAGTCTTCGCCATCTTAAACGACCTCCTCTCCACACCACCTCCCCACGGCATCCCCAGCCGTATAAACCTGGAAGACGAGTCGACTTTCGGTGTCTCACGCATAGACGGCTTTACCCGAAAGCAACTTCTTGACCTCTACGCCTGCGTCGAACCGGGGCACTGTCAGGAAGTATGTCCCGCCTACGCCACCGGAAAACCTCTCAATCCCCGCTCGTTGATTAAGGACCTCAAGTTCAACCTGTTAGCCAATGGACCGCTGATACTGGGGAAAAAGGAGCCATCGCTGCCATTAATTGCGGAAAGCGGAGAGGGCAGCATTGCCGAAGAGATACTCTGGGAATGCACCACCTGCGGTGCCTGCATGGAGGTCTGTCCGGTAAAAATTGAGCATGTGCGTCACATCATCGATATGCGGAGAAACCTGGTACAGTTAAAAGCCAAATTTCCCGATGAATTACTGAACCTGTTTGAAAATATAGAGCAGCGGAGTAACCCGTGGGGCATCGCTCCGTCAGAGCGCGTCAAATGGGCAAGCGAGATTGAAGCCAGACCTTTCTCGGCCACCGAGACTGAGTTCCTTTTCTATGTCGGCTGTGCCGGTGCTTTTGACGCCCGCAGTCGGCGCACAACACTCGCTGTCACCAGAATTCTGGATGCCGCCGGCATTTCCTGGGGCATTCTGGGTAAAGATGAGTTCTGCTGTGGTGATAGCCTGCGACGCCTGGGCAATGAATATGTCTTTGACCGTATGGCGCAGGATAACATCAAGTCTTTTGCCCAGAGAGGGGTAACCAAAATCATTACCCAGTGCCCCCATTGCTACAGCACGCTTAAAAACGACTACCGACAGTATGGCGCTGAACTGGAAATCTACCACCATACCGAATTTATCTACAAGCTAATTCAAAATGGAAAACTGAAATTGAATCGAGTGCCCGACCTGGGCAAACTTGTCTTCCATGACTCCTGCTACCTGGGGCGCTACAACCAAATCTATGAAGTCCCCCGTCAGGTACTCGCCGCGGTCACCGGCCATAAGCCAACGGAGATGGATTTACACAAAAACCGTTCATTTTGTTGCGGCGCCGGAGGTGGCCGGATGTGGATGGAAGAAAGTCTTGGCAAGCATATCAACACTGCCCGCGTCGAACAGGCGCTGGAAAAAGACCCGCAGACAATTTGCGTCTGCTGTCCGTACTGCATGACCATGTTCGAAGATGGTCTAAAGGATAAAAATATCACGGAACAAGTTCAGATCCTTGACCTGGCCGAAATTACCGCTCAAGCCATAAAGTAGGCAAATCACCGGTTTATCTCAGACTTACTCAATTCCTGTTCCGGCCGACTATATGAATTCGCTTGTCTGCAGTTGTCAGTTTAAAGCAAATACAAAAGAGCCTGACCATTCCTCTCCTCACTCAGCTGGCGGTGGCTGGGCTGCTGGTTTTGCCGGTATTACCTGCCCAGATTTAATAGTCATGATCGGTGAGATTAGATTATCTACCTCGATAATTTGACGCTCGGAGTCCTCTAGTTTCCACTTTCCGGATAGTATTTCTAGAATGGAGACGTCAGCTTCCATACCAGGCTTCAGGCTGCCAATCCGGGTTTCTTCCCCCAGCACGCGCGCTGGATTGATTGTTGACATCTCAATTACCTGCTTTAAATCAAATCCCAGCGCCAGGAATTTGGTCATGGTTACGGTCATACCATATACAGTATGGCTCAGGTTACCAGCGCCAAGGTCGGTGCTTAAAGTGGTAGGTAAGATACCCTGAGCTATGCTTTTGCGGGCGACCTCGAAATTAAAGTTATTTATACCCAAAGCAGTATCCATGATGACCCCTCTCCCCATTGCTTCCCTTAGCTCAGGTAATACGGTGCCATCAGAGCGGAGGGCGCTGCCGAATTTGGTGGTATAAACATGGCTTAGAATGTCGCCCGCCTCCATCATGGGTAAAACTTCTTGAGTCAGGGTTGGCGATACCTGCTTTTTCAAGTCTCCGATATGTATCATAATCGGCATTCCGAACTGTCTGGCTATCTTCTTAGCTGTCTCTACCACCTTGATACCGTCGCGGGCTACGATGTTGCCAACCAGGCGTAGTTTCACACCTTTAATCAGCCCCCGATTTGCCTCGATAGTGCTGGCAATGGCCTCAAGGTTAATTTCATCCCAGTCTCTGAGCTCCGGCATGATGGAGAGCCCTTGAGAGCTCAGATGGAGGAAACAGAAAACCCGTGTATATGATGTGGGAATAATGTACTTGGGAAAACCACCAAAGATTGCCTCGCCAGTGCTTCCACCATCCACTACCGTGGTAACGCCCTGGTTTACCCCGGCTGTATCAGGATCTACACTCATTGTTAGAATACTGCCGGCAACGTGGCAATGCAGGTCAATAATGCCAGGGGTAACTATTTTATCCCCAACGTCAATCACCTGCTGACCTTGCTGCGGAGGAATGTCTTTAGCGATCTTAGCGATTTTATCGCCGGTTACGGCAACGTCCAGCTCATCATCTATGTTTTGTGACGGGTCAATGACTCTACCACCTTTAAGAAGTACATCCTGCATTTTCGCCTCCTTTATGAACATTACTTAGATTATACTCGATTGGTGCTTGAGCAGCGAAGCAAAGAAACCAAGATGGGGGCGCAGGTCAACCAAGTATCGCGGGTAGTACATAGGCAGCATCGATTACATTGGCACCAAAACGTGCAACAGCCAAAGTTTGTCAAGGTAAACCATTGCCAGGCCAATGGTTTACTTATTAATCAACGAGATGTAAAATGGCGTTAGGTCATATTATTTCATAGGATTTTGTCCCTTCCTATTGACAATGGAGAACATGGATGGCTAGGCGCGGACCTACTTTAGTAGTTGCAACCGCAATCGTCCGTAATAATGAACTTCTCCGACTATGAATATCATCTCATGGCATCGAGATTCAAGCAGAGCATGACTGTATTGGTGGTACGAAAGCCCAATGAAATAGTGTATGAAATGGCTGGGGCTTTCCTAGTAAACGGACATATACTCTTGAACAACAGGATGAGGGATAAACTGGGTCAATTTTGAGCTGTAATCTACAGCCCTAACAAAAAACAATATGTTGAAAACTATGCTAAAGAAAAAAGTGGTGTTGGCTTATAGTGGTGGTTTAGACACCTCCGTAATTTTAAAATGGTTAGTAAACAAAGGATATGACGTTGTCTGTTTTGTTGGCGATGTCGGACAAAAAGATGATTTTGAAGCAATTGAACAGAAAGCTCTGAAGACTGGAGCGTCGAAGCTCTACACCGAAGACCTGAGAGAAGAATTTGTTACAGGTTTTATTTTTCCAGCTCTCCGAGGGAATGCAAGCTATGAGGGACGATATTTGTTAGGAACTGCTTTGTCCAGACCACTCCTTGCCAAAAAGCAAATTGAGATAGCGGAAAAAGAAAAGGCCGAATATGTAGCTCACGGAGCGACTGGTAAAGGCAATGATCAGATAAGATTTGAGCTCGCTTGCTATGCGCTAAATCCAAACATGAAAATCATTTCTCCTTGGAAAGACCCTGAGTTTCTGGCAGAGTTCAAAGGGAGAAGTAATCTTATTAGTTACGCTAAAAAATGGAAAATTCCTGTTAAAGCCACCACGGAGAAGCCTTATAGCGAGGACGAGAATCTAATGCATATTAGTCATGAGTCGGGAATCCTGGAAGATCCCGCGTTCAGACCGCCAGAGAGCTTGTTTACTACGACCACTTCTCCCAAGAAAGCCCCGGATAAAGAAACAATAATTGAAATTCACTTTAGAGATGGGGAGCCCATACAAGTTGTGAATAAAAATGATGGAACCATAAAAGCCAAACCTTTAGAATTATTCATGTATCTCAATGAGTTGGGAAGTGAAAATGGGATTGGCCGAGTAGATATGGTTGAAAACAGATTTATTGGTATCAAATCCAGAGGAATATATGAGGCGCCCGGAGCAACAATTCTTTGGCTTGCGCACAGAGATATTGAGGGAATTGCTATGGACAAAGAAGTGCTGCACATAAGAGATATGTTAATACCAAAATTTTCTGAGCTTATCTACAATGGATTTTGGTTTTCTCCGGAGATGGATTTCCTCATGAGTGCTTTTAACAAAAGCCAAGAGGCCATTGATGGCAAAGTTATACTCTCTTTGTATAAGGGAAATGTAAATGTAGTTGGTAGAGAATCACCGACCTCCCTCTATGACCCTGTATTGTCCAGTATGGAAGTAGAGGGTGGCTTTGATGCAACAGATTCACGAGGGTTTATTAACATCAATGCTATAAGATTAAAAGCTCATAATTTAGTCTTAGGAAAAAGAAAACCATATGACTGGCGTAAAAAGAAAAAGTAAAAGCGTTGCGATGAAACTTTGGGAGAAAGAATACAGATTAAATAAGCAGGTCGAAGATTTTACTGTCGGTGACGATTACATTCTCGACCAGAAACTAATAAAATATGATGTCCTTGCTTCCATAGCCCATGCAAAGATGCTAGGTAAGGTCGGCATATTGAAAAAAGATGAGGTGCAAAAACTCATTATAGAACTCAACAATATTATTCAACTAGACAAACAAGATAAGTTCAGAATTCTAAAAGAACAGGAGGATTGCCATACAGCCATTGAGAACCATTTAACCAAGGAATTAGGAGATTTAGGGAAAAAAATTCATACAGCAAGATCAAGAAACGACCAGGTCTTAACTGCCCTGAGATTGTACTACAAAGAAGAATTGAACGACTGCAAAAGATTAATCAATGGATTAATTAAGGCAATAGAAAAATTCAACAGAAAATATGGGGAAATAGAATTCCCTGGTTATACTCATACCAGAAAAGCCATGCCTTCATCTATTTCGATGTGGGGTAGCGCCTTTATTGATTCGATGCAAGATAATTTAAAAGGTGTCAATTTTGTATGGGAATTAATAGATCAATCACCATTAGGCACAGGAGCCGGGTATGGTATACCACTTAAGATAGACAGGGATTATACTGCTAAATTACTAGGATTCAGAAAACTGCAAGAAAATCCCATTTATACCCAGAATAGCAGAGGCAAATTTGAATCAACAATACTGCATTCCTTAACTCAAATAATGTTCGACTTGAACAAAATTGCTACAGATTTAATTCTGTTTAGCATGCCTGAATTGGGTTATTTTGAATTGCCTGAAGAATTCTGCACTGGAAGCTCTATTATGCCTCAAAAGAAAAACCCTGATGTCTTGGAGCTGCTAAGGGCTAAATACCATATCGTAGTTTCTTACGAAGTACAAATAAAAAATATCATTAGCACTCTTATCTCTGGATATAATCGTGATTTGCAGCTCACCAAAGAACCAACGATGAAAGGACTGGAAATAACAAAGCAGAGTTTGTCAATCATGACCTTAATATTTACAAATCTAAAAGTCAACAAAGAAAATTGTAGCAGAGCCTTAACCGAAGATATCTATGCAACAGAAAAGGTTTATGAATTAGTTAAAATGGGTACGCCGTTTAGAAAAGCTTATAAAACTATTTCTGAAAAATATTAAAGTTTCCGCGGGCTTCGGTATTCTCCCTCGCTATTGCTCGGTCGGGACGTTGCACTTTCGCTTTTAAATATATGCCTCTTTAAATTCAGTAAGAAGAGCCGTATCACGAATTACTCACCATTCTGGTGGCATGCCCCCACAAAGGATACCGCTTCCTATGTTAGAGTTAAAGATAGTTTAGCTTCAGGAGCTGGTGGCCGATAGCCAAGAGAGCTATGCGGTCGTACCTGATTGTACTCCCTGCGCCACTGCTCTATCAATACCCTGGCTTCAGCGATGGGAATTCCCTGGCTGATGAGAACTTCGGCTTCCCTCAGCTTGTTCAAGACTTGGTCACAACCACCGAATTCTATACCAGTTCAAAGTAGAGGTAAACACGCCCACGTAGTCATCGGGATGTTTGTTCAACCGTAGGTATAGCTATACTGAAGAGCAAGGTTATGCATTCTCAAAGGCATAGTCGCAATAACATACTTCCCTTTAGTTTGGAAGTAACATTTTGACGTAATGCTACTCTTTTCTCCACAACCTCTCTTTCAATTGTAGTGATGATATTCTTCACGCCCGGCATTTGACAAATGGTCAAGGCAGCGCTTAATATTTACCTTGCAAATGCAGGGGTTAGCGGTAGTCAGCCGCCGAGGGGACGAGGAGTTAATTCAGCGAAAAGGCAATAAGAATGGGGGAAAGTAAAGATGAAATCGTGGAAGCCTGCAGTAATAATCGCAGCCGGTACATTGGTAAGGTCTTGTAAGTTAGCCATACGGGCTGCAATTGTAATTGTCCTGATTCTTGGGCTGGGAGTTGGCGCCCGGCACGTAGAAGCAGTCGCCGTGGACTGGGATGGTGGCGCAGGTAACGGGCTGTGGTCAGACCCTCTGAACTGGAGTGGCGATACGCTGCCGCTGAGCGGCGATACCATTTCCATTTCGGGCAGTGCCGGTGAGGTCGTTTTAGATACCGACTTTACGCTTGTTGGCAAGTTAACGATTGACGGCAATGGGACAGCACTAAGGATAGAAAGCGGCGTCACGCTTACTCTGGATCCTATTTTAGCGCCCGGTCAGTATGATACCGTTATCGTCGACAATGGCGGTACGCTCATCAATGATGGTGTAGTCGAAGGGGTGGACTTGAGTCCGCTTTCTAGGATTCTTGTCACCTCAACCGAGAGCACTTTTATCAACAACGATACTCTAAATGTCCTTGAAGTTTCTCTTCGAGGTAGTGCAACGTTGAACAACGACGGGACGATGAATACCG
>JADHXF010000042.1 GCA_016783105.1 Dehalococcoidales bacterium
AGGGCCCGGGGAAATTCCCCGGGCCCTTTTTTTATTCTCCGCAGGTAACTAAATAAGCTTTTGTGCACCATAAAAAGGTTCCATATTGCTGACCTTTTAACGCATATTGAAGTAGCGCAAACAATTTCCAGTACTTTTGTACTTCAAAAATTAGACCAAAGTAATATTGCTATATCCAACACCTACCACTATATAATTTATATAACTATTACAGTGCATATTTGAGAACCATGCCAAAATCAGATAACAAAAAGAAAAAGTGTATACATCGCTGGATTATTGAATCTCCATATAGTCATATTAGTTATGGCAAATGCAGGCGCTGTGGTGCAGTCACCGAGTTTTCCAATATATTAACAGACGCTTTCGTGAGAAGGAGTGTCATCGAAATTGACCCAGCAAAAAAGGTGGCCTATTTGCAGGAGTCTTCTCTAGATTAACCTGGATAGCACCTGAGATAATTTGCGTGAGCCTTTTTCTTGTTTTTAAGATGATTCATAACTAGGCTTGCGGAATGTGGTTACCACGAGCGAATGAGGACTGACCATATCTAATGGTCTCGATGCCATTTTACCTTGACCTAAGATTTCATCAATATCGTTCTCGCCCTGTTCTCGGTTTTATTCTCGGTAGTTTGAGGCTATTTCCTCGGTCTGTTCTCGGTAGCAAGAACGGTGAGAACAGGGAATATTTAACGTGCGAGATGATAGTGATGGTCCAACATGGTCTATATCAGAAATGAATCCCTGCCCGCTCTTTTGCCGATGCGCTCTGGTAGGCAGTGGTAACTATTACCACTGTCGGCTACGGGGACATGGTGCCGGTGACGGTGGCGGGAAAGGCGGTGGCTACGGTGCTGATGCTCGGAGGAGTGGCCTTCTTCAGCAGCGTGACGGCAAACCTGGCCTCATTTCTGGTTAAAGGAGATGACACGGAAAAGAAAGCCTTGTCCCAGTTGACGAAAGAAATTGAAAGCCTGCGTGGCGAATTAACCAGGTTGTGCGGAGACGCTACAGGATGAGCCTATATCCAACTCCACCGCAGTATATACATCCAGTAGCAAAAATCGGCGAAAATATATAGTATAATAGCAGAATATAAATCGTTACAGATTGAGTTGCATCATGCCGATTGTAGAAGGCAAAACAAGAGTAATTATTGAAGAGGTCCAGCCTGAAATCGATGGGGGACGCTTCCCCATTAAACGGGTGATTGGCGAGGAGGTTACGGTTGAGGCAGACATATTTGCCGATGGTCATGAATCCCTCTCGGCCTGCCTCCTGCACCGCTGTGAGGACGAGCCAAACTGGACCGAGACGCCTATGGAGTTCCTGGTAAACGACCGATGGCGTGGCTTTTTCGTTGCCGAAAAAATCGGGTGTTACCGATATACCATAATTGCCTGGGTCGACAAGTTCAAATCATGGCGCCAGGACCTCAGCAAACGCGCGGAAGCCCGCCAGAGGGACATAGGGGTCAATCTCCTGGTCGGGGCCAATATAATTGCGAATGCACAGCCAAGAGCCTCCAGCCGGGATAGCAAGCTAATAGCAGAGTGGATGGGCACCCTGCAGTCGAAACAGGTTACACAAAAAGAAAAGATAAAGCTTGCTTTGAGCGATACGGTGAGCCGGATTATGGAGCGTTACGCTGACCGGCGATTTGCCGTTACCTATCCTAAGGAACTGGTGGTAACCGTTGACCGCGAAAAAGCACGCTTCAGTTCGTGGTACGAGATGTTTCCCCGCTCCTGTGCCCCGAAGCCGAACCGGCACGGGACCTTCAGGGACTGCGAAGCCCGCCTCCCTTATATCGCGGAAATGGGATTCGATGTCCTCTACCTGCCGCCTATCCATCCTATTGGACACACCAACCGCAAGGGGAAGAACAATGCCCTCACCGCGGCACCGGACGACCCCGGAACCCCCTGGGCCATCGGCTCCGAGGAAGGGGGATATAAAGCCATCCATCCACAGCTCGGCACACTGAAGGACTTCCAAAAACTTGTCCATATGGCCAGAGACTACGGCATCGAAGTCGCGCTTGATATAGCCTTTCAATGTTCTCCCGACCATCCCTATGTCAAGGAGCATCCGGAATGGTTCCACTGGCGCCCTGATGGCACGATTCAGTACGCGGAAAACCCGCCGAAAAAATATCAGGATATTTACCCCCTGGAGTTTGAGTCAGAGAAGTGGCTGGAACTCTGGGAGGAGCTTAAAAGCGTGGTGCTGTTCTGGATAGAGAACGGCGTGCGCATCTTCCGCGTCGACAATCCCCACACTAAACCGTTCGCGTTCTGGGAGTGGTTAATCAGCGGTATCAAAGCTGACCACCCCGATGTTGTCTTTCTGGCCGAAGCGTTTACCCGTCCCAAAATCATGTACCAGCTCGCCAAGCTAGGTTTTAGCCAGTCCTACACGTACTTCACCTGGCGCAATGCCAAATGGGAGCTGGAGCAGTACTTCACCGAGCTGACCCAGACACCGGTGAGGGAGTTCTACCGCCCCAACCTCTGGCCAAACACGCCAGACATCCTGAATAATTACCTCCGGGACGGGGGCAGGCTTGCTTTCATAGTGAGGCTGGTCCTGGCCGCCACCCTTGGGGCAAACTATGGGATTTATGGGCCCGCTTTTGAGCTCTGCGAAAACCGCCGCAAGGACACCGTAAGCGAGGAATATCTGAACTCGGAGAAATATGAAATTAAACACTGGAACATTGACAGACGGGATAGCTTAAAGGGTATTATAAGTCTGGTGAATAAAGCTCGCCGGGAAAACCCGGCGCTCCAGAGCGACCGCGGCCTGCGTTTTCATGCCGTGGACAATGACCAGCTTATCTGCTACAGCAAGTGCACCCAGGATTACTCCAACGTGATGCTGGTCGTTGCGAACCTGGACTACCGGTACCGGCAATCGGGCTGGGTAACCCTCTCTCTCGATGAACTGGGGATTGCTCAGGACCAGCAGTACCAGGTACATGACCTCCTCGATGATGCCATTTACAAATGGAAGGGCCCGCGCAACTACGTGGAACTCGGCCCCAAGAAACTGCCTGCCCATATTTTCCGCGTGGAAAAACGGAGCAGGAGAAAGCGAGGGTAGCATAAAATGTCACCCAGAGCCAAAGAATATTTCTGGCAGGATAGCGACCCCCTCTGGTATAAGGACGCCATCATCTATGAGCTCCATCCCCGGGCTTTCTACGACAGTAATGGAGATGGGATAGGTGACTTTCCCGGGCTCACCGAGAAGCTCAATTATCTGCAGGACCTGGGGATTAATACCATCTGGCTTCTCCCTTTCTATCCGTCTCCCCTCAAAGATGACGGTTACGATATTTCCAGCTACACCAGCATCCAGCCCGAATACGGGACGATACGGGATTTCACACTTCTCCTGCGAGAAGCCGATGCCCGTGGCCTGCGCGTTATCACCGAGCTCGTGCTCAATCACACCTCCGACCAGCACCCGTGGTTCCAGCGAGCACGCCGCGCCAAAAAGCGAAGCCGCCTTCGGGACTTCTACGTCTGGAGTGATTCACCGGATAAATATAAGGACGCGCGAATTATTTTCAAAGATTTCGAGTTATCAAACTGGTCCTTTGACCCTCTTGCCAGAGCCTATTACTGGCACCGGTTTTACTCCCACCAGCCCGACCTGAATTACGATAACCCGCAGGTCCAGAAGGCAATGATAAAGGCGATCAATTTCTGGCTGAGCATGGGCATATCCGGCCTGCGCCTTGATGCCGTTCCCTATCTCTACGAGCGGGATGGGACCAACTGCGAGAACCTTGAGGAAACACACGCCTTCTTGAAAAAATTGCGCCATGAGCTTGACGGGCACTTCCAGAATCGCATGTTGCTGGCCGAGGCTAACCAGTGGTCAGAGGACGCGATAGCTTACTTTGGTGATGGAGATGAGTGCCACATGGCATACCATTTCCCACTGATGCCACGTCTGTTCATGGCTATTCGCAGGGAGGACCGCTTCCCCATCATTGACATCCTGCAGCATACGCCGGCCATTTCAGACACCTGTCAGTGGGCGTTGTTCTTGCGTAACCACGATGAGCTCACGCTTGAGATGGTAACCGACGAGGAGCGGGACTATATGTACCGGGTTTACGCCTTTGACCCCCAGGCAAGGGTGAATCTGGGCATAAGACGCCGCCTCGCCCCGCTGCTCAACAACGACCGCCGGAAAATAGAATTAATGAACGGGCTTTTGTTTTCACTGCCCGGCACGCCGGTGCTCTATTACGGGGACGAAATCGGCATGGGGGACAACTTCTACCTCGGCGACCGCAATGGTGTCCGCACTCCGATGCAGTGGAGCCCGGAGAAGAATGCCGGCTTCTCCAATGCCAATCCCCAGCGGCTCTACCTGCCACCGATTATCGACCCTGAATATCACTACCAGGCAATCAACGTGGAAAACCAGCAGAACAACGCCGATTCCCTGCTCTGGTGGACAAAGCGCTTGATCGCCCAGAGGAAACGGTTCCAGGCTTTCGGACGGGGCAGTCTCGAATTTGTACAGGCTGACAACAGAAAGATTCTGGCCTTTACCCGCCACTTTCAGGAAGAAACCGTTCTTGTGGTGGCCAACCTTTCCCGATTGGCACAGCATGTCAACCTTGCCCTGGCTGCCGATGTAGGCAAAATACCTGTTGAAGTCTTCGGGCAGTCCGACTTCCCTATCATCGGAAACTCTCCCTACTCGCTCACTTTAAGCCCTTTCGCCTTCTACTGGTTTTCTTTAGAATCGAGACAGCCAATTGAGATAAGCCCAACAGCGACACCGGCCGGGCTCCCTGTGCCCGTGCTCCGCATCAAGGGAGACTGGATGAACTTGCTCAAACGTGAAATCAGACCCTTTTTGGCCACAGTGCTGCTCAACCATATGCGCCAGAAGCGCTGGTTTGGCGGCAAGGCGCGCCAAGCTCGTGCTGCGAGCATACGAGACTTTGTCAGCATACCGTTCCATGATTCCAGTGCCCAGTTTATTTTCCTGAACATAGAATACACCGAGGGAGACCCTGAGACCTACCTTATCCCCCTTGCTTTCGCCTCTGGGGAGCGGGCCAATGAAATAGCCAGCGAATCGCCGCAGTCCGTTATCGCGCGGGTAGAGTTAAAGAACAGGGGTAAAAATAGTGAGGGCATCATCTTTGATGCCCTGATTGAGAATGATTTCACCGCCGCTCTTCTTGAGGCCATCGCCCGGCGCCGACGCTGGAAAGGGCAGGAGGGAAGGATAGTCGCCTTCCCGACCAGTGCTTTTCAGAAGCTGCGGGGACCAGCTACGGAAACGCTGTCCCAGACTGTTCTGAAGACGGAGCAGACCAACACCTCAATCATGTACGGTGACCGTTTGATGCTAAAACTCTTCCGCCGCGTGGAAGAAGGAACGAGTCCAGAACTGGAGATAGGCCGGTTTCTCACCGAGAAAGTGTCTTTCCCCAATGCGCCTCCTGTGGCCGGTGCCCTTGAATACCACAACCGGCTCATTCCGGAACCGGTGACACTCGGTATACTTCACGGCTATGTACCCAACGAGGGTGATGCCTGGCGCTATACCCTGGATGAGCTCGGCTTTTTCTTCGACCGGGTGTTGGCCCATCCGGAAGTAGCGTCGCCCCCGTTTATGAAAGGTTCTTTATTCGACATTATTGAAATGAGCATACCCGTGGCAGCAGAGGAGACCATTGGCTCTTACCTGGTATCGGTGCAGCGCCTGGCACAACGAACCGCCGAGCTGCACCTGACGATGGCATCAGCCAGTATTGACGCCCGGTTCACGCCGGAGCCGTTTTCTCTCGCCTATCAGCGTTCCCTCTTCCACTCCATGAGAAGTTACACCAATCAGGTGTTGCGCCTTCTGCAGCAGCGATTGACAAAACTGCCGGATGATGCCAGGCCCAATGCGAAGGCAATCCTTGACGAGGAAAACACCATTATCCAGCGTTTTCAGAGAATCACCGGGCAAAGTATCACGGGTATGCGCATCCGATGCCACGGGGACTACCATTTAGGCCAGGTGCTCTACACGGGCGATGACTTCGTCATCACTGACTTTGAAGGCGAACCCGCCCGCTATCTCACCGAACGACGCATCAAGCGCTCCCCGCTCAGGGACGTGGCGGGTATGATACGCTCCTTCCATTACGCCGCTTACGCTGCTTTGCGCAACCGGGCATCCCCGGTGCTTCGCCCGGAAGACCTTCCCATACTGGAGGAATGGTCTAAAGTCTGGTACCTGTGGGTATCGGTGGCGTTTCTCAAAGCTTATCTGGAACTGATTTCTGATTTACCGATACTGCCAGCAACCAAGGAAGGTAAAAAAGTCCTCTTCGATGCGTATCTCATGGAGAAGGCCCTTTACGAGGTAAACTACGAACTGAACAACCGGCCAAATTGGGTTAACCTGCCACTACAAGGCGTCCGGCAGATGCTGGAAGCTGAGGAGTGAGATGAGTGCGGCTACAGGGCCTCTCCACGAACTTGCCCAACTCTACGGTGTGCAAAAGGCGTACTACAACGTTCTCCACCAACGCCGACCGTCCTCTGTGGACGCGCTGCTTTCCATCCTGAAAGCCCTGGGAGCTCCTCTGGAAAGGCTGGAGGACGTCCCTTCAGCCCTGAGGGAGCGACGAAAAGAGCTCTGGCAGCGTCCCCTTGAGCCGGTGACCGTAGCCTGGAATGGCAACCTCTCTTCACTCAGTTTGCGGCTTCCTTCCTCCCTGGCTGAAGTTAAGTTAGTCTGCCATCTGACGATGGAGAACGGCGAGCGCCGGGAACAGTCATATCTTACCAGCGAACTCAAGGCCCTAGAAATGACGGAGGTAGAGGGGACGAGGTACGAAGTGAAGGAACTCTACTGGGAAGACATGTTGCCACCTGGATACCACCGACTTTCGCTCCGGCTCAAAGGTAAGACTGCGGAGACTCTCGTCATCTCTGCCCCATCCAGGTTTTATCACCCCTCTGAACCGGAAGCATATCGAAGATGGGGCGTTTTTGCCCCCCTGTACGCCCTGACCGGGGTAAGGGGGTGGGGCAGCGGCGACCTTTCCGACCTCCAGAAACTCGTTTCGTGGGTGGGTGATATGGGTGGAAATATTGTCGGAATGCTCCCGCTGCTCGCGTCTTTTCTCGATGGCAACACAGATCCCAGCCCATACATTCCAGCCAGCCGGCTCCTCTGGAATGAGTTCTATCTCGACATTATGAGTGTCCCAGAGCTGGAGAGCTGCCCGAAAGCCCAAGCCCTTCTAGCATCTGCGTTATTTCAGAAGGAGATTGATACGCTGCGTAACGCGCCTCAAGCGGATTACCACCGCATTATGATAAAGAAACGACAGATTCTGGAAGAATTATGTCGGTGCCTGTTCGCCGTACCCTCAAAACGTCGCGACGCGCTTTTACGCTTCATTAAAACAAACCCTGTCGTTGAGGACTACGCCTGTTTCCGTGCCACCAGAGAACGGCATGGACCCTCATGGCGGGCGTGGTCTCGGCCACTTTCCAATGGCGTTGTCGGGGAAGGAGATTATGGTGAGGAAGCAAAACGGTATTATCTCTACACGCAGTGGTTGATACAGGAACAGGTGGAGCGCCTGCTGAAAACATCGCAAGCCAGCAATGTCACGCTATACCTGGACCTCCCGCTCGGCATTCATCCCGATGGCTATGACGTCTGGCGAGAGCGTGATGCTTTCCTTTCTGGCATCTCCGCGGGGGCACCTCCAGATGCCGTTTTCACCAAGGGACAGAACTGGGGCTTCCCACCGTTGCACCCCGAAAGGATACGGAAACAGGGCTACCGCCACTTCATTGCCTATCTGCGCCATCACCTCAAATCTGCCGGCGTGCTGCGCATTGACCATGTCATGGGACTGCACCGTCTCTTCTGCATACCGGAAGGTATGTCTGCCAGTGAGGGGACATACATGCGTTACCACCCTGATGAGCTCTACGCCATTTTATCCCTTGAATCCCACCGCAGCCGGACAGTCATCGTCGGCGAGGACCTGGGCACAGTGCCTCCCTATGTCCGACCGGCGATGAAAAAGCATGGTGTCTACCGTATGTACGTTATGCACTACGAACTCGCCTCCACTGGCACAGGGAAAATTCTCAAACCCGTTCCCGGTAACTCCATAGCCAGCCTTAATACCCACGATATGTTTCCCTTTGCCGCTGTCTGGAACGGGACAGACGTAGAGCAAAGGGCAGCCCTCGGTCTTCTGGGCAAGGCAGCTGCTAACCGCGAGAGAAGGCTCTGGGAGGAAAGGAAAAGAGCACTGGTCAGACTTTTAAAGAAAAGGGGATTTCTGGACCGGACACAGACCAGCGTTGAAGCCGTTCTCAGGGCCTGTTTAGCGTTTTTAAGCGCCAGTGATGCGGCAATGGTGCTGGTTAACCTGGAAGACCTCTGGCTTGAGACCAGACCACAGAACATACCGAGCACCACTGATGACGTTTATCCGAACTGGCGCAACAAGGCCCGCTACCGCCTTGACGAGTTTTGCCAGATGCCCCGGGTAGTTGATACACTACGTATGGTGGACCGAACCCGAACGAGAGGAGAATCTCCGCGATGACACGGAAAAAGGAGCCTCAAACGAGCATGAAGGGTGCTGGAGGCGTGTCCTCCGAGGTTACATTTCTTTCCGATGATGACCTCTATTTATTCAACGAAGGCTCACACTACCGGCTATATGAGAAGCTGGGCGCGCATCCAGCCACCGCCGGTGCTGAGTCGGGGACATATTTTGCCGTGTGGGCACCAGACGCCCGGCAGGTCTCCGTCGTTGGCGATTTCAACGGCTGGAACAACACCAGTCACCTTCTGAGACCACGGGGACAGTCCGGCATATGGGAAGGATTTATTCCGAGGATGGGCAGGGGCAGCCTTTACAAGTACCACATCGTCTCCCGCTACAAGGGATACCAGGTTGACAAGGCCGACCCGTTTGCCATTTTCACTGAAATCTCACCCAAGACGGCGTGTGTTGTCTGGGACACGGAGTACTCCTGGGAGGACGGGGAATGGATGGCAAAGCGGCATAGTCGCAATGCTCTCGATGCCCCCATCTCCGTCTACGAGGTGCACCTTGGCTCCTGGCGAAGGGTGCCTGACGAAAATTACCGTTCGCTCTCCTACCGCGAACTGGCACCGCTTCTTGCCGACTATGTAAACAAGATGGGGTTTAGCCACGTGGAATTTCTCCCCGTGATGGAGCACCCTTTCTTCGGCTCGTGGGGCTACCAGATAACCGGCTACTTTGCTCCCTCCAGCCGCTACGGCAGCCCTCAGGATTTCATGTACCTGGTTGACTACCTGCATCAGCAGGGCATCGGCGTCATTCTGGACTGGGTACCCTCCCATTTCCCGACCGATGAGCACGGGCTTGGCTTCTTTGATGGCACGCACCTGTATGAACACGCTGACATGAGGAAGGGCTTTCACCCCGACTGGAAAAGCTATATCTTCAACTACGGGCGCGGCGAGGTGCGCAACTTCCTCATCAGCAACGCCCTTTACTGGCTGGACAAGTACCACGTCGACGGACTGCGCGTGGACGCCGTTGCCTCCATGCTCTACCTGGATTACTCGCGGAAAAAAGGGGAGTGGATACCGAACAAGTACGGGGGGCGGGAGAACCTGGAAGCCCTCGATTTCCTGCGCAAGCTCAATGAGGAGATATATCTGCGCTTTCCAGATGTGCAGACCGTTGCCGAAGAGTCTACCGCCTGGCCCATGGTATCGCGGCCGACCTACCTCGGCGGACTCGGCTTCGGTATGAAGTGGGACATGGGCTGGATGCACGATACGTTGCAGTACATGCACCGGAACCCTGTCCACCGCAAATACCACCACAGTGACCTCACCTTCCGCATGCTCTACGCCTTCAGTGAAAATTTCACCCTGCCCCTCTCCCACGATGAGGTGGTCTACGGCAAGGGCTCCCTCCTCGGTAAGATGCCCGGGGATGACTGGCAGAAACTGGCTAACCTGAGGCTCCTCTTCGGTTATATGTATGCGCAGCCGGCAAAGAAGCTGCTCTTCATGGGCGGTGAGTTCGGACAGTGGAGCGAATGGAACCACGACGGCAGCCTCGACTGGGAACTGCTGGACTATGACCAGCACGCCGCCGTGCAGAAGTGGGTGCAGGCGCTCAACCGTGTCTACCGCAACGAGCCGGCGCTGCATGAGCTTGACTGTGAGCAGGCCGGCTTTGAATGGATTGATACTGCTGATGCTTTGCATAACACCCTCAGCTTCATCCGACGGGGAAAGTCAAGTGATACACCTTTCCTCGCCGTGTGTAACTTCACCCCGACGAAGTATGACCAGTATCAGGTGGGCGTCCCGTGTGGCGGCCAGTGGGTCGAGGTTCTGAACAGCGATGCTGCTGAGTATGGAGGAAGTGGCCAGGGAAACCCGGAAAGAATTAAGGCATCCTCGCCTGGCTGCCACGGTCGCCCCTACTCCCTCACCATAACCCTTCCGCCGCTGGCTATTGTCTTCTTCAAACCAAGGAGACAGCGGAAGTGAAAGGGCAAGGCCAACTCGGCGCAAGGTATCTCGACGATGGACGCTGTCAGTTTGTCGTCTGGGCTCCACTTGTGGACAAGATTGAAGTCCATATCACCACGCCCGATGAGCGCCTGATTGCCTTAAAGAAAGGCGGTAGAGGCTATTACCATACCATTGCCGAAAACGTGGCGCCGGGCAGCCTTTACTTCTATCGCCTCGATGGAAAGACTGAGCGCCCTGACCCCGCCTCCCGATTCCAGCCGCAGGATGTTCACGCCCCTTCCCAGGTAGTGGACAGCAACTTCTCCTGGCAGGACGAAGGCTGGACCGGCATACCGCTTGAGGACTATATTATCTACGAGCTGCATATGGGAACATTCACCGCAGAAGGCACCTTCACCGCCATTATCCCCCACCTCCATATGCTCAGGGAGCTTGGGATTACCGCCCTGGAGCTTATGCCGGTGGCGCAGTTCCCGGGAAACCGCAACTGGGGCTATGACGGGGTGTATCCCTTCGCCGTGCAGGAGTCTTACGGGGGGCCCAAGGGCCTGAAGCAGCTCGTTGACGCCTGTCACCGCCAGGGAATGGCCGTAATTCTTGATGTGGTCTATAACCACCTCGGGCCGGAGGGCAATTATCTTGCCGATTTCGGGCCGTACTTCACCGAGCGCTACCATACGCCGTGGGGGCGAGCGCTCAACTTTGACGGGCCCGATAGCGATGAGGTGCGCCGCTTCTTCATTGAAAACGCGCTTTACTGGATACAGGAGTTCCACATTGATGCCCTGAGGCTAGACGCCCTCCATGCCATACTTGATACGTCTCCCTTCACCTTTATCGAGGAGCTGGCATGCTCGGTACGCGATAAGGCTGAAAGCCTGAAGCGAAAAGTATATCTCATCGGGGAGAGTGCCGCCAATGACGTCCGCCTTATCCGCGATGTCCCGGCAGGAGGCTACGGGCTTGATGCCCAGTGGAACGATGACTTTCACCACGCGGTTCATGTCCTGCTTACCGGCGAAAAAACCGGTTATTATCAGGATTACGGTAAATTCAGACAGCTGGTTAAAGCTTTTGAAGAGGGATTTGTTTATTCCGGAGAGTACTCTGCCTACCGCAAGCGCAGGCACGGCACGTCTTCAGAAGACATCCCCGCCCAGCGCTTCGTCGTCTTCACCCAGAACCACGACCAGGTGGGCAATCGCGCTCAGGGCGAACGCCTGAGCGGGCTTGTCTCCTTTGAACAGTTGAAGCTCGCCGCCGCCCTCTATTTGCTTTCGCCCTTCGTCCCCCTTGTCTTCATGGGCGAAGAATACGGTGAGACGGCGCCCTTCCCTTACTTCACCAGCCACTCGGAGCCAGCCCTGATTGAGGCCGTGCGCAAGGGTCGGCGGGAGGAATTTTCTACTTTCAAGTGGCAAGGTGATATACCCGACCCCCAGAATAAAACAACCTTCCAGCGTGCCCGTCTTAATCATCACCTTCGCAATAAAAGCGAGCACCGGACATTATTTGCTTTTTATCAGGAGCTCATCCACCTTCGCAAGCAGATTGCTGCCTTGTGTAGCTTGAACAAGAAAGCGATGAAGGTCATCGGCTATGAGAAAGAGAGAGTCCTTTTCCTGCACCGCTGGAAGGATGAAAGCGAAGCCATTATAATTTATAACTGCGGGGAGGATGAGTCCGTGGTGAGCTTGCCAGTGCCGATGGGGAGGTGGCAGAAGCGGCTTGATTCGGCGGAGGCGGTGTGGGGAGGGGGCGGCAGCAGCACCCCCGAGACATTACAGTCCCAGGGAGAACCCGTCTTCCAGGTCATGCCAGCGTCCGCCGTGCTATTCGTCAAGGAGAAATAGAATGGAACGATACATCTGCGTACACGGTCACTTTTACCAGCCGCCGCGGGAAAATGCCTGGCTGGAATACGTAGAGCTTCAGGACGGGGCCTACCCTTTCCACGACTGGAATGAGCGCGTCACCGCCGAGTGCTACGCGCCCAACGGGGTTTCCCGCATTCTCGATAACGAAGACTACATTACCAGGATTGTAAATAACTACGCCAGAATCAGCTTCAACTTCGGGCCGACGTTACTTTCCTGGATGCAAGAGCGTGCGCCTGATGTCTACCAGACTATCATTGACGCTGATAAAGACAGCCAGCATAAATTCTCCGGGCATGGCTCGGCGCTGGCCCAGGCTTACAGTCATATGATAATGCCGCTGGCTAACCGGAGAGATAAATACACCCAGGTCCTATGGGGACTGGTGGATTTTGAGCAGCGCTTTGGTAGAAAACCTGAGGGCATGTGGCTGCCGGAGACGGCGGTGGACGTAGAGACCCTTGATATCATGGCCGAGATGGGTCTGAAATTTACTATCCTCGCTCCCCATCAGGCCGGGCGGGTGCGCCAGATGGGCAGCGAAGCCTGGGGCGATGTTGGCGGTGGGAAAATTGACCCGACCACGGCCTATCTCGTCAACCTGCCTTCAGGCAGAACTTTCAACCTCTTTTTCTATGATGGCCCCACTTCCCGCAACGTAGCCTTTGAAGACACTTTGAGGAATGGTGAGAATTTCGCCCACCTTTTGACGGCAGCTTTTTCCGATGAACGTAACTGGCCGCAGCTGGTCAACATCGCTAGCGACGGCGAGACTTACGGGCATCATCACCGCTTCGCCGATATGGCGCTTGCCTACGCCCTCAACTATATAGAGGAAAGAAATTTAGCCAAAATCACCAACTACGGAGAATTTCTGGAAAAGCACTCCCCCGCCCACGAGGTGGAGATAATCGAGAACACTTCCTGGAGCTGCGCCCACGGCGTGGAGCGATGGCGGAGCGATTGCGGGGATAACTCCGGAGGTCACCCCAAATGGAACCAGGCCTGGCGTGCCCCCCTGCGCGAGGCGCTGGACTGGCTTCGGGATACCATGATGCCCCTTTACGAGGAGAAAGCGGGTGAGTTGCTCAAAGACCCGTGGACAGCCAGGGATGCCTATATCAACGTCATCCTTAACCGCTCCCCGGAAAGCGTACAGCAATTTTTCAGCCAGCAGGCGAACCGCGAGTTGAATGATACAGAGCGCGTGACGGCTCTCAAGTTGCTTGAGCTCCAGCGCCACGCCATGCTCATGTACACAAGCTGCGGCTGGTTCTTCGATGACCTTTCCGGTATCGAGACGGTGCAGGTTATCCAGTATGCCGGACGGGTGGTGCAGCTTGCCCAAGAGCTTTTCGGTGATGATACTGAAGAGAAATTTCTATCAATTCTGGAGAAGGCGAAGAGCAACGTCCGCGAGATGGGCGATGGGCGCCGCATCTACGAGATGTTCGTCAGGCCGGCCATGGTTGACCTTATCAAGGTCACCGCCCACTA
>JADHXF010000043.1 GCA_016783105.1 Dehalococcoidales bacterium
GCAAATCTGGTACCAACTTCTTCTTCTCAAACACCAGTTCGGAATGCTTCCAATGCGGGCTACCATTATTTCGGCGGTTGCATCAACTCGATTGAGATGCCGTCTGGCCCCCTGAGGAAACAGACACCCCAGCCCGGGCCAGCCACACTCTGACCGCCCCAGTACGGCGGATTGACAAACTTTACCCCCCTGGCACTGAGGTCGTCATACATTTTTTGAATATCCTCCACCACAAAAGAAATGTGGGGCACGCCGGGGTTGCAGGTTCGGAGGTCCAGTTTTGTTCCTCTCGGGTTTAGATATTCAATCACTTCCAGGTTATTACCATCCTGGAGTTTAAATAAGCAAAGACGCAGTGATACCTTTGGTATGCCCAGAATGGTCTCCGGGCGTTCCCCGCTGGTCTCACGCACTTCCGTTGCTTCCAGCCCCAGAAGGTCGTGGAAAAAGTGCCGGGCTTCATCCAGATTGCTGACTGTCAGACCAAAATGCTGCACGTACTTGACCATTTTTACCTCCTATTTCTTTTTTTTGGCACGGCGTTTCGGCTCCTTCGGTGGCAGCGAGGAAGTGCCATGCTGCCCTCCTTCAATCGGAATCGACGAGATGGCTCACCACCGACGTCATTTAAGTAATTCTAATCTGAATATTGTATAATAGGCAAGAACACAATGGGCAGCGTGATATCAGTGTGAAAGGAGCTGAACAAGGATGAAAACCTATCGCATACGGCCACTTCTCCTGACCAGGATGGAAATAGACCTGGGAATTCTCCTTTACCGCTACCGCTACGGTGAAAAATTCATGTCTCCCGCTTATTGCTGGTACATCGAGGGAGGCGACAAACATATCCTGGTCGATACCAGCGCTGATGCCGAACTGGCAACCACCTATCGTGGTTTTCCCGCGGAAAAAGTCATGTCCTTTGAAGAGGCGCTGGCTGGCCTGGGATTGAAACCAGATGATATTGACCTGGTCATTCAGACCCACCTCCACTGGGACCACTGCGCCAATACCGCCAAGTGTACCAACGCCAGGGTACTGGTAAATGAGGTAGAGCTGCACGCCGCTTTTTCTCCCCACCCAATAACCGGCCTTAGTTACAAGAGAGACCTCCTCAACGACCTGAACTTTGTCCTGATTAATGGACATTACGATGTCGCCCCCGGGATTGAGATTATACCCGCTCCCGGACACTCGCCAGGCACGCAGGCAGTAGCCATCAACACCGACAAGGGCAAAGCCATTATCACCGGGTTCTGCTGCGTGAAGGAAAATTTCTACCCGCCGGAAGCACTGAAGAAGATGATGCCGGTAATCACGCCCGGTACACATACGGACATCATGGCCGCCTATGAGAGTACCCTCCGCATCAAAGGGCTGGCTGATATATTAATCCCGATGCATGACCCGTCGTTTGCCGACGTCACCAGCATTCCCTGAGGCGCATCAGGATTCAAAATAACAAGCGAGGCGGGTAAAGATGGCGAAGGGCACTGTGCACAGGCTGGAACCGCGTATTTACTACTACACGTTTGGGCCAAATGAGCCGGCTCTGAGCGTGAAAAGCGGTGATAGCGTCGTGGCGCGGACACGCGACGCCGGTGGCTTCAATGAAAAAATGGAGCCGATGCCAGAAGACATGAAGCAACGCAGCGCATCTACACTTCTCAGCGAGCGTAATCCACAGGTCGGCCCCGTTTATATTGAGGAAGCGGAGCCCGGCGACATACTGGCGGTAACCATTCAGCGGATAAAGCTCAACCGCGATTACGCCTGGTCAAGGCACCGTTCCAATTTCGGCAGCCTCACTGGAGAAGCCCCGGGCAAAAAGCTGTTGCTCAACGACCCGGTGCCGGAAGCCAAGTTCGACTGGCAGCTTGACCTGAAGAAAAATACCGGCATTCTGGAACTGAAATCGAGCCGTCTCAAACGGATTGAAATACCGCTGCACCCGTTTATCGGCTCCATCGGCGTTGCCCCTCGCTTCGGCCGCATCGAGACTTCACTCGTGCCCGGTGAATTCGGTGGCAACATGGACTGCATCGAGACCCAGGAGGGCACCACACTGTACCTGCCGGTATGGGTGCGGGGCGCTTATTTCTCTTTTGGCGATGTCCACGCCGCCCAGGGTGACGGCGAGCTCTGCGGCGTGGCGCTGGAAACAACCGCCGAGGTTACCGTAAAGCTGGATGTGCTTAAAGAAAAAAGCATTGACTGGCCCCGACTTGAGGACGAGACGCATATCATGACCACAGGCAGTATCCAGCCACTGATGGACTGCGTTCGCATTGCTACGGTGGAACTGGTGAAATGGCTGGTTGACGACTACGGATTCGAGAAGTGGGAGGCCTTTCAGGTCATATCCCAAGCAGCCACCATGCGCATCGGCAACGTCGTCGACCCGAACTACACCGTGGTCGCCAAATTCCCCAAGAAATACCTCCCCGACCGCAATCAGAGTTGAAGAAGGTTATCTTGACAAGATAACGGGCAAGGGAATAGGATTATTTAACCTGCAAGAGACCGAAAGGAGGTAACGCATTAGAAATGGTTGCCAGCACAAAATACCCCACGGAACTAATTAAAAAACTGGAGGATATGGCCAGGCAGCTCCGCATTGACGTCGTTGAGATGACTCATTGCCGGGGGCAGGGCCACCCGGGAGGCTCACTCTCCCCGGCGGAGATTATGTCCGTCCTCTTTTTCCATCACCTTAAGCTCGACCCCAAGCAACCGCAGTGGGAAAACCGGGACCGCTTCATACTGAGCAAGGGGCATGCCTGCGCTATTCTGTACGCAGCGCTGGCTCGCCTCGGATTTTTTCCATTTGAAGACCTGGAAACCTGGGGCTGCATTGGCAGCTACCTGCAGGGACACCCCGACCGAAAGAAAACCCCCGGCGTTGAAATGACCACCGGTTGTCTGGGGCACGGTATCAATATCGGCGCCGGGCTTTGCCTGTCCGGACAGCTCAAAGGCCTCGACTACCGCACGTATGTCCTCCTCGGCGATGGTGAGCTCCAGACCGGCGTCCTGTGGGAAGGCGCCATGCTCACGGCGAAATACAAACTGTCCAGATTAGTCGCCATCGTTGACTGCAACGGCGTCCAGCTGGATGGCACAACAGAGGAGATTATGCCGCTCGAACCACTGAAAGACAAGTGGGAATCTTTCGGCTGGGCCGTTCTCGATATCAACGGCCACAGCGTGCCCGAATTACTGGAAGCACTGGACAGGGCGCGTGCCAGCAGCGGCAAACCCACGGTGATTATCGCCCATACGGTTAAGGGCAAGGGAGTATCTTTCATGGAAGGAAAAGCGGCCTGGCACGGCCGAGCCATCAATGATGAAGAGTACCAGCAAGCAATGGAGGAATTGAAGCAAAATGTCTAATCTGGATAATACACGGAAAATATTCGGAGAGGCACTGGCCGAATATGGTGTTAAAAATAAGAAGGTCGTTGTGCTGACGGCTGATGTTTCCTCATCGGTCATGACCAACTTTTTCGCGGAAAAGAATCCGGAACGATTTTTCAACGTGGGTATTGCTGAAGCCGGAATGGTGGATACTGCGGTTGGTTTCGCTCTTGGCGGTTTTATTCCATTCGCCAATACCTTTGCCGCGCTCCTCCTGCGGGCCACGGAGCAAGTCAGAACATGCGTTGCCTACGCCAATACCAATGTCAAAATAGTGGGCAGCTTCGCCGGCTTGTCCGATGCGAAGGATGGCGCCACCCACCACTCCATCATGGATATCGCCGTATTTCGCGCCATGCCGAATATGACCGTCGTCGTGCCGTCGGATAGCATTGAGGCGAAAAAAATGATTCCCCTGATTGCCGAGCACGAGGGGCCGGTCTACATACGCATCAGCCGCGCCGAGATGCCGGTCATCTTTGATGAAAACCACCGGGTAGAAATCGGCAAGGGCGTGGTGATGCGCGACGGAAACGATGTTACCATCATCGCCAACGGCCACCTGCTCAGTCGCTCACTTGAGGCCGCCGACCAGTTGAACTCCCGGGGAATAAAGGCAAGAGTAGTAAACCTGCACACGGTCAAGCCACTGGATAAACCACTGCTGATGAAGTGTGCCAGAGAAACCGGGGCCATGGTCACCGCGGAAGAGCACTCCGTCATCGGCGGACTGGGCAGCGCCGTGGCCGAGTTTCTAGTGGGCGAAATCCCCGTGCCGATAAAGATGGTGGGGGTCGCCGATACGTTTACCGAATCCGCCAAAGATTTAGACCCCTTGCTGGACAAATATGGCATGTCCGTAGAAAACATCGTCAGGGCGGCTCAGCAGGCGATGAAACAGAAATAAGACGACTTTTATTGCCCGCTACATCATTGCGACGCAATATGAAACTCAAGTGTCTGCAGCGTGTCGGGGTCGACCACGTCCCAGCAGACCACTCTGGCTTTTCCCTGTACCTCCGCCGCAATATCGGCATATGCCCGATAGCGTCCGCGGCGCAGCGTATAATTATCAAAGAACCAGAGCCCGGCCCCGGGGACGTTGAAAGCGCAGACGGTGTGGCTTTTGCGCACCGGTCTGAGCATGGCGGTAATCAAGACCGGATTAGTTTCCGGCTGCCATTGATGCAGTAGCGCTGCCGCCAGCACCGCAAAGCCATCGCAATCATCCTTCTTTTTCGCCCAGACCGTCTGCGGATAGCTGATGGCGTCAAAGAGATGGAGAGGTCCATCCATTGTCCAGGTCACCTGCTTTAAAAAGTCCTCGATTTGCTCAAGAGAATCGGCCGCCGGCAGAGGCTGTTTCTCGTATTTGGCCTCAAATCGCTTCCGCCGCCACCGTGACCAGCGGTACCTGCTCCTCCGCAGCCAGAGAATTAGAAAACGGTCTATGAAAGTTACCAGTATGTATACCACAACGGTGAGCACGATAATGACACCAGCCGCGATAATCGCCCAGAAATAGCCGGGCATGGCAGGCGGCGGCGGTTCTGGTGCCGGGAGGATAACCACCTCAGGCGGCGGCGTTTGAGGCGGAAGTTCTATCGGTGGGAACGGGATAGTCAGGGGCGGCGAGGGCGGCACGCTGATGACCGGCGGCGGAGGACGCTCGATGATGACGACGGGCGGGGTTACTCCCAGAGAGCCAACATGAAAGGCACGAGGCTCGGAGCTGATGCGGAAGAGAGGCTCAGTGACACGCACTCTCCAGTAGTAGGTCATCCCCGCGGAAAGACTGAGTCTTGCGGCGCCCTCAGCCTGCGGACCGGCGAAAAGGGACACGGTCGAATCATCGCTGGTTACCGTTATCCGAGCTATCGGTACTTTGAATTCCTCATCCATGGCGATGGAAAGCTCGTATTCCGTGGCATCGAACGCCCGTTTCCAGACAAATTTTATATCCTGGGCGATTCCGGTTACCCGGTTAACCGCCACGACGTAGCCATCATCCGGTGCCTGTAAGGCTAACTCCGTCATAACGTCATCAACACGGTATAGTCGGTTGACGCCGTTGGTCTTTATTGCCCATAGCTTCCCGCCCGAGCTCGATTTCAGCGCCTGCGGCGACGCGTTGAAAGCAACGTAAGCGTCGGAAGCATCTGTTGCCGCATTGGTACCACTTGACTCCCATTTAGCTGATGACAGAGACACCGTGGCCGGTAAACAGCACCGCCACAGCTTGCTTTGCATCGCGCCCGGGTTATAAGTGAGGGCATAAAGGGCATTATCTTCAACAGCCAGGCCGTAAATCCCGTCGTTCATGTTATTTCGGAAAATATCCGTCCAGCCGATGCTGGTGCCAATCTGCCACCGCATTACTTTTCGTCCCGGGCTGTCACTGGCGGCATAAATCATCTTGTTCGAGGCGAAGTCTTTATCAGGAATGACCTGAACTCTGCCCGTCTCGCCCGGAAGCCTCTGAGTTATTTCCTTCCATGAAGAACCTCCATCCATCGAATACGCCACATAGCCATCGCTGCTGCCCGCGAGCAAAATATCAGTGCCTCCGCTAACGAGCATGTGCCCGGTATCCTCATCGAGCTCGGTAGCAACTGCGGTATCCCATTTACTGCCCGCAGAACGCGTCCTGGTCACCTTTCCCTCTGCGCTAAGCGCATAGGCAACACGGGAGCTCTCCACTGCCAAATCCTGGACATTGAGCGGGCAGATACCTACCGACCATTCTCTATCTCCTCCGTCAGGGCTGCGGTAAATTTTTTCGCCACCTTTTTCCGCCAGGTAAATCACTTCAGGCTCATCGGGGGCAAGTCTTACAATGTAGCCAGCGGTATCCGTCTGGCTGAGCACACGCTGCCACGAGGGCTTGTTGCGCCAGAGGCTGAAATCATCTCCGTCATCACTCGCCAGATAAAGGGTGCCGCCGTCCCCGGAGACGGCAACATCGCTCAGGCGGCTCAATTCAGTATCAATCAGGCTGACGTCATTGAAGGTCAGGCCACCATCTGTGGAAAGGGCGAAGGCGCTCTCGTCGCCTGACGTACCCGCCGCCACCACATCACCCGCCCGGGCAATGACCACCCTGTTCTCTCCTCCCGGCCCCTTCATGGAAAAATTCGGCCTCAGGGTCGGCGTTCTGCCCAGCGGGTTGGTGCTGCGATAGACCGTATTACTATCATAAGCAGCGGCCAACAGGACATCACCATCAAAGGTGATACTGTGCACGTTAATCCCGGTTACCAGCGGTTCACAGGTTGTGTCCCTAATGCGATAGACCCCGCTGGCCGCCTCATCGCCGTTTACCGTCAGGCCAACAAAAGCAAGCCGGCTGTCTTCCTCATCGCCAGCATATTCCGGAGATAAAGCTATCGAAGCTGAAGCAGGCTGCCCGATGGCACCATATCCGAGCAAGGTTACCGGATAGCCAGCAAATCCAGCTTGAATGTTCCATGCCTGAGCAGTAAAGCTGAAAACCTGTAGACCTACCAAATTATCAACGGTTTCGGCAACAGCTACCAGAACATTATCTTCCGGGAAATCAGGAGAAAAAGCCAGCGCTCTCACGGCTCTGGTCGCGGCGAAACCGGGCAGGACACCGGCTTCCTGCCACTGCGGGTGGTCTCCGTCGATTTCGCAGTACCAGACATTGCCCACCCCACCAACTTCCTCCCCGGCCACCGCCAGATAATGCGCCCCATCGGCTGCTTCAGAGATAGCAATGTCGTGAATTGTGTCGACAAAGTTACCACTGGTACTGCTGATTGCACCCAGGGAGCGCCAGGTTATGCCACCATTGATGGTGAAATACACCGAAGGGACGATTTTTCTGGCCACCGCCGCCACATCGGCATTATCAGGGGCCACCGCTACAAGGTCAGCGGCGATATAGACAGGCTGTGCCACCCAGCTTACCCCGGCATCATCCGATTTGAAGACAAACCGGTCAGCTATGCTGTCGCCCGGCGCAGCGTATATGGCGGCGCCGTCAGAAGCAACTGCCAGGTCACGGATATCAACGCCAGATGGTCCCAGCTGGTAGCCTTCCGTACCGGGAATGGGCACGGCCAGCCACGACGGCGCTGCGGCCGAGACCGGCGGCGCAAATGACAACAGGCTGGCCACCAGCAAGACGACCAGCCCTGTAATTCGCACGATTTTAACTCCCATCGCCCCAACTACCACCTGAATGGTAACGATAGTACCTGTTAGCCGCTCTACCGCCGGAGCTGCAGAATCTCACGCGTTTCATCCGGCGTGGCTATTTCCAGATTCAAATCCCGGGCAATACGTGCTGTCCTCGCCACCAGCTCGGCGTTATTCTTCGCCAGCCGACCCGGTGCGTAGTAGACGTTATCTTCCAGGCCAACTCTCGGGTTACCACCGAGCAGCATGCCCATGGTGGTCAGCGATAGCTCGGCCTCACCGCCAGCGGCGACATTGAAAACCGCCCCCTCCGGCAGACGTTCCACCAGAGCCACCAGGTTCTGCCAGGTACCCCTGAGCGTACCCTGCGCCGGCAAATTCAGACCGATATCAAGGACATAAGGCCTGTCAACCAGCCCTTTTTGAATCAGGTTTTCCGCCTCTTCCAGGCAGGTGAAGTTCAGGATGGCAATAGCCGGTTTTACTCCCAGTTCCCGGGCACGCCGGGCCGTTTCCTCTATCTCCGACCTTTTATAGATAAAGGGCGTCTCCACGCCTTTAACCGGCATTATCATCATAAATGTATTGAGCGAGGCCATCTCAGGTTTCAGTAACATAGGCGCGATGCGCTCCTCGTTGGGGAGCGTGGGGCCGCCGCCAGTACTCAGCTCCACAATCAGGTCGCTGGTAGCTTTAATGCCTTCGTGGATTTTCCGGAATATATCCAGAGACATGCTGTTGTTGCCGGACTTATCGCGGGCATGGAGATGTACGATGGCGGCACCAGCGTCACGACACTGTAATGCCTGTTCGATAATTTCTTCCGGCTGTTCCGGCAGGTTGGGATTGGCCTCCTTGCCATGCCCGGCTCCGGTCAATGCCGCCGTGATGATAACTTTGCGCATATTGAAATATAAATTCCTTTCTAGCTACGAGCGATAGGCGATGCCCTCAATTTCAACCACTATCTCCGGCCTTGCCAGCGCCGCAATGATAACCGTCGAACGGGCTGGTAGGTCTTTGGTAAAATATATCTTGTATACTTCATTCATTTTAGAGAAATCTTCGGCTCTGACCAGAAACACGGTGGCCTTGACCACGTCGTCCATTGACGCGCCGGCCGCCTCCAGGACTCTCTTCATATTATCCAGCACCTGCCTGGTCTGAGCTTCAACTCCTTCCAGTTTTTTACCCTGGCTATCGACATGCCCAACCTGACCGGAGACAAAAATGTAGTCACCTGCTTCTATCGCCGGAGAATAGGGAACGCCGGGAAGTGCCGTGGGCACCATGATAACCTTCTTGGCCATGACACACCTCCTTATAAATTATTGAGTGCTATATCTTCTGCCCGGTACGGAACCCCTCACTTATGGCGTCACGAATGGTCCGCGGTTCAACGCAGTCGCCAATGCAATAAACTTCCGAGACCCTGTCTTTAATCGCCTTATAGAGCGCAGCGTCTGACACAAACCCCGCCGCGAGCACCACGGTATCGGCTTCTATCGTCCTTTTCTCACCATCTTTGGTGGTTATGATGACGCCCTCAGGGCTGACACCGTCGTACCTGACCTCACGGAGCAGGGTGACGCCTTTGTCCAGAAGTCGACTGAGAAAAAAGTCCCGGTTGCTGGGGCCGATGCTGGTCGCCATCTCGGCGCCACGTCGCATTACGGTAACCTGCCTACCCCGGTCAGCCAGGAATTCGGCCGTTTCACACCCCACCAGCTCACCGCCAATTATGGCCACCTTCTGGCCAACCTTAACCTTACCTTCCAGAACATCTCCCGCCTGGACCACTTTTACTTTATCCAGACCGGAAATATCGGGAACGAATGGCTTCACACCGGTGGCCACCACCACCGCCTCAGGATTGAATTCAGCGACTGCGGCCGCGGTGGCTTCTTTGCCAGGCTGAATCTTGACGCCGAGTTTCTGCAACTGCGTCTCCAGGTATTTATAAAGCGGGGCGATTCTATCCTTGTGCGGTGCTATTGCCGCCTGAATCAATTGCCCACCGAGGCGCGATTCTTTTTCCCACAGCGTTACCTGATGACCCCGCAGGGCAGCGACCCTCGCCGCTTCCATGCCCGCCGGTCCGCCGCCAACAACGAGTACCTTTCTGGGCTTGGCTGCGGGCACAATCTCGCTTTCCTTTTCACGCCCCAGGGCAGCATTTACCGAGCAGCGTATGCCCACCACTTTCGGGGTGCGGAGGTCGTCGCGGCAGCCATTGCAGATGATGCAGGGGGTTATATCCTCCGTCTTGCCCGAGGCCACCTTGTTCGACCATTCTGAATCAGCCAGCATTGCCTTGCCAATGGCGATAAGGTCTGCTTTCCCTTCCTTCAGCATCCGTTCGCCGTCCTCAGGAGTAATACGGCCGACGGCAATTACCGGAATTGAGACCGCTTTCTTGATTCCTTCCGCCAGTTCTTCAATAACCGCCGGGACAAAGGTAGGCGTGGTACGGTTTACCGGTGTTGTCGGCCCCCAGGATGATACGTGAATCGCCGCCAGACCGGCATCCTGCGCCAGACGCGCCGTTTGCCTGGCGTCCTCCAGAGTTATGCCTTCCACCCCGTATTCCTTGCCATCCATGCGGCACCAGACGGGATAGTCCTCGCCAACTGCCTCTTTCACCGCCGCGATTATTTCCAGGAAAAAACGGGCCCGGCGATGCAAATCCCCGCCATACTCATCATCCCGTTTATTTGAAGTCGGCGACAGGAACTGGTCAATGAGGTAGCCATGTGCGGCATGGAGCTCCACTCCATCAAAGCCAGCTTTCTGGGCCCGGATGGCAGCCTCAGCAAAGTAGGCGACAGTTTCGGCAATCTCCTCAACCGTCATCTCCCTGGGCATCTCACCACCGGCCATGGGTAGCGGGGACGGGGCAACGGGCTGCAGGCCGCTCAAAGCCTCTTTGGCCTGGCGGCCGCCATGGTGGAGTTGAATGGCAATTTTGGCGCCGTGCTGGTGAACCTTGTCAACCAGCTCGCTCAATTTGGGAATGAATTTATCGTCGCTGATGCCAATCTGGTTGGGGAAAGCCCACCCCTGCCGGTGAACATAGGTTGCCTCAACGATAATAAGTCCCGCGCCACCCCGGGCACGTGCCCCATAGTAGTTCCTGGTGCGCTCGGTGACAAAACCATCATCGGCGGCGTACCTGGTGACCATCGGGGGCATGACAACCCGGTTCTTGAGTTCCATACGCCCGATGCGGATCGGTTCCCAGAGTTTTCCGCTCATAGTAATTTCACCTCCTTGACCTGACAACAAAGATATTATGCTATTTTGAAGGCAGCTGCGGTGCCGCCCATTCAATACCCAGTTCTCCAAGCCTGCCGGGAGTCGGCACCCCATTGGGCCAGCCCATCATCTGGTAATAAAGCGCTTTGCCTTCTTCAAAAGCCTTGGGGTCAAGCGCTACTTTGAGCGGTCCGGAAGGCTGGGGACTAAAGAAACGCTTCGGCATGGTATCATCTTTAGCCGTGAAACCTTCTCTCACGTTGAAGACCCGCGCCATGTTCACCGCTCGCTCACCCACTTTCATCAACTCGAAGAACGTGGTATCCCAGCCGGTCACCGCCTTGACCAGTTGCGTGAGCCTCTCCAGGCCAACAAAGCTCAGCGACATGACAAAGTAGCAGCAGACCGCACAGTTGAGGAAGTGCATATATTCAGTGTAATACTTGAGCAATCTGATTTTTGCCGGGGACAGGTCATCAGCCGCCATCGGCTCCAGTATACCAAGCGGGTATAATGCCTCCAGCATCGGGCCTACCGCCGTATAGACCGTGTCGTGGATATTCTGGCAGTGGTCGGCACCGGTGGGGGATATGGCATAGCCGACCCCGAGGCCCTGCTTCAGGCGCGGCTCATGCATGGGCAGTTCCTGTCCCTTGATGTGCATCGCGTATTCTTCGGCCGCCGGGCCAATCTTCTTTGCCACCCGCGCCACACCCTCGGCCAGCGTGTCGCCGAAGCCCTGGCGCAGCGCAATCTGCTCGACCAGTTGCAGCATGGCTTCGGTATTGCCGAAACGCAGCTCTATGCCTCCGGTATCTTTGGTACTCAGCAGCCCGTTTTCAAAACACTCCATGGCGAAAGCGATGGTCGCCCCGCAGGAGATAGTGTCCATGCCGTAGGCATTTGCCAGCTCGTTCGCCTTGGAGATGGCCGGCAAATCGGTGATTCCACAGTCGGAGCCGAAGGCAGCAATCGTTTCATATTCGGGGCCGCCGTATTGCGGGTCAACGACGTAGGGCTTATCCACCTTTACCTCGCGCTTGCACTGTACCGGGCAGGCGAAGCAAGCCCTTCGCTTCACGAAAATAGTGTCCAGCATGGCCTGTCCGTCTATCTTGTTGGCACCATCAATGGAGCCAAGTTGGAAATTGCGGGTCGGCAGACCTCCCGCCGGGTTAAGGGCAGCGACCACTCGCGCCGTGCCAAAATCATGCATTCCCTTATTGGTTATCGGCGTGTTGTCAGCAATCCACTTGGCAATTTCTTTGAAAGTCGTGGCATCGGCGATTGACACACGCTGGTGCCCGCGGACGGCGATCGCCTTCAGTTTCTTGGAGCCCATCACCGCCCCCATGCCCGTCCGGCCAGCGGCGGCGTCCAGGTCATTCATAACACAGGCAAATTTGACCAGGTTCTCTCCGCCAGGACCGATATAGGCCACCTTGACTTGCTGGTCGCCGAGCTCATCGCGGATGGTATTCTGGCACTCCAGCGTCTTCATTCCCCACAAATGGCGGGCATCTTTAAGCTCGGCCTTGCCATCCTGAATATAAAGATAGACCGGTTTCTCTGCCCTGCCCTCTATGATGATGGCATCAAAGCCGGCCATTTTCAGTTCCGCGCCCCAGTAGCCGCCGGAGTCAGCCTCGCCGAACGCCCCGGTGAGTGGCGATTTGCCGCCCACGCTGTGCCGACCGCAGCCTCCTGCTGGCACTCCGGTCAGCGGACCGGCAGCAAAGATAAGCTTGTTATCCGGGCTCAGGGGATCAATCCCGGATTTACACTCTTTCAACAGGAAATAGCCAATAAAGCCGGAACCGCCAAAATACTGCCGATAGAAATTCTCCGGATATTCTTCCGTCTTGACACGTCCTGAGGAAAGGTCGACTCTTAAAATCTTGCCGTTGTACCCGTCTGGCATAAGTTACCTCCTCGTTGAAAAATCTCGCTCATTAGTATAAGGCATAGACCGGAAACCCGCAACAACTCACAAAAGCCAAATGGTCAAAGGCGAAGCAATTTGAAGTTGAGTTCACCTGTCGTGATATAATTAGGAAAATGTCAAATATACTCAGGCTGCCGCAACTCGCCTGTGACGGGACTAAAGAGCTGGAACTGCCCCTCCCCGACGACTGGCAAACCGAGGCGGTGCATATGGCGGGTTACAATCGCCCCGCTTTAAAACGGGAAGAGATGAGAACGGCTCTCTGCAGACCAACCGGTGCCCCGCGACTGCGGGAACTGGCCAGAGGGAAAAAAGAAGCAGTCATAATCTTTGACGACCAGACCCGCGCCACCAGAATTTCGGAAATAGCTCCCCTCGTCCTGGAGGAACTGGCCGCCGCCGGCATTCCCGATGACAGAATACGGTTTGTCTGCGCCCTGGGTTTACACGGCCCGATGTACCGCCGACATTTTATTCAGAAGCTCGGCGAAGGCATTGTCTCCCGGTTCCCTGTTTACAACCACAATGCCTTCGGTAACTGCACCTGCGCTGGCACCACAAAAACGTTTGAGACGAAAGTATATATAAACGAAGAGGTAATGAAGTGCGACCTGAAGATTGCCATCGGTCTGGTCGTGCCACATCACATTGCCGGGTTCAGTGGCGGCGGCAAAATCATTCTGCCCGGCATAGCCTCCTCTGAAACCATCCAGGATAATCATATGATGGGCCATAAAAGCCGGGAAAAGCAAAAAGAGAAGCCAGAAATCGGCATGGGCTTTTATGATAATAATCCCCTGCGCCGGGATGTTGACGAGGCAGCCAAGATGGTAGGCGTGGATTTCCTCGTTAACTGCCTGATAAACGGTCAGGGGGAGACGGTGGCGCTCTATACAGGCGACATTATCGCCGCTCACCGCGGCGCCGTACAGGAAGCCA
>JADHXF010000044.1 GCA_016783105.1 Dehalococcoidales bacterium
CCCTCACTGGTGCAGAGCGACAGCAGCTCATCTTCAATACCCCGGGTAATCAAGTTGTACGGCGGTTGAATGCAATCAAAACGGGCCAGGTTTTTGTTATCGCTTACCCACAATGTTTTGCAGAGCTGCCAGGCGAGGTAGTTAGAGCACCCGATATAGCGCACCTTCCCCTGACGAATTAAGTCATCCAGCGCACGCAACGTCTCCTCAATGGGTGTAGTGTTATCCGGCATATGAGTGTAGTAGATATCAATGTAATCAGTCCCCAGACGACGCAGGCTGCCCTCTATTGCGTCCATAATATGTTTGCGCGACAGTCCAATGTCATTGACATCCGGCCCGGATTGCCAGGCGCCTACCTTGGTGGCCAGCACTACCGATTGCCTCACCTCTTTAAGTGCCTTGCCCACGATTTCTTCCGTCCGGCCGTCAACGTACATGTCGGCGGTATCAATGAAGTTGATACCAGCATCAATCGTCCACCTGATAAGTTTTATTGATTCCGCCTCATCTATCTGGTTGCCAAAAGTCATTGTCCCCAGACAGATTTCAGAAACCTTCAGACCCGTCTTGCCCAGCTTCCGGTACTTCATGACTTATCTCCCCCTTTACCCTTCATATTTAACTCGCTCTTTACTGCACCAGCTCCAGCAGGCCCAGCTTGTCCAGACAGGCTTCGGTGGGCTTGCCCGTTTCGGGGTCCCATTCCATAGCCTTCCGGTATTCCCCTGCCAGCGTATCTATATCTATTGTTATACCTCGCAAAGGGCCCTCGCTCTTGGGTGGTATCCCGGCTAATCGATTTGGCAGAGCATAATCCAAAGGACTGATGCCCTCCCGGGCATTGAACAGTTGTCTCAATGTCTGTATCCTGGCCCCGGTTTTCAGAGCTTCACTCACGGACATATCCCACCCGGTTACGCCATTGATTAATTCCAGTATTGGGAAGACGCCAGACATGAAAGGCATCAGGCATATCCCGGAACTGGCCCCAACCTGCCAGTAGTTGGTGGCCGCCGCCGCCGCCGGTCCTTTACCGGAATACTGATATTTTTCAAAGCCGGAGAACTGGAGTTCTTTATAAGGGCCGGCAGCAGTGTTCGTGTCACACCGGGTATAGGGCGCAGCCGCGGTATGTCGGCCCGGCGTGGGGTCGGCAACAAACCCCGTGCCGCGTCCCGGCAAAAATGCCGCGTTGTGCAACCCGGGCTCCTGCCCGCCAACGTGCATGGCGAACTTCTCGGCGCCTTTGCCTATTCGCTTTGCGGCTACCTTAACTCCGTCAGCCAGCACGTCGCCAAAACCCTCGCGTTGTATTATCCTTTCGGTCATGGCGATAATAGCCTCCGCATTTCCCCAGGTTAACTCTATGCCGTCTGTATCCGCCTTGGTGATAACGCCATTCTCATAGCACTCCATGGCGAAGGCGATAACGGAACCCGCCGATATCGTATCCAGTCCGCCACGATTACACATGTCGTTCAATTTGAAGATTGAAGCCAGGTCATCGTTCAGGCACATGTTGCCGAAGGCAGCCACCGTCTCATATTCGGGCTTGTGTGTCTCAGATACCGGGTATTTCCCGGAAGGAACAGTCGTGATACCCCCACAGCGAATCGGACAGCTAAAGCAGCCGTATTTTCTCGTCTCGTAAGCGATAACATTATCACCGTCTATTTGATTGACCGTTGGAAAAGACTCCGTGCCGGTGAGCAACCAGTTTTTAACGGGGCTGGCACCGGAGCCAACCAGCGCAGCCGTATTACCACAGGTACCATATTTCATCAACGTCTGGACGAAGGCTACTTCACGCATTTTTTTCGAGAATTCCTGGTTTAACTTCTTAACGCTCTCGCTGTTGGCTACGGCAACCCTGCCTTTTCCCCTCACTGCCACTGCCTTGAGTCGCTTGGAGCCCATAACCGCGCCGACGCCCGAGCGACCCGCATACCGCCCCTTATCGTTACAGATACCACTAATCAGTGATAGTTTTTCCGAAGCGGGACCGATGCAGGCAACACGGACTTTGGGGTCGCCAATCTCTCCAACCAGAGCTTCCTCGGTTTCAACGGCGTCTTTGCCCCACAGGTGAGAAGCGTCCCTTATCGCTATACCTGCGTCCGTGACCATCAGATATGATGGTTTAGAAGCTATCCCCGAGACAAAAATCGCGTCCCAGCCGGCGAACTTGAGCTCGGGCCCGAAAAAACCTCCCGAGTTGGCATCGCCCCAGCCACCGGTCAGCGGCGATTTGCACACCGCCATATAACGGCTACCGGTGGGGACAGGCGTGCCGGTCAGAGGGCCGGTGACAAAGCCCAGCACATTTTCCGGTCCCAGAGCGTCAACACGGCCTTTCTGGTTCTCGAACAGTATACGAGCACCCAGCCCATGTCCACCGATAAAATCCCGGGCTAATTTTTCGTCCAACTCCTGCTGTCTGATTTCACCACTGGATAGATTGACAAAACCGATCTTTCCTGCATAACCTCCGGTCATTTGAAACCTCCCTTTTGCCCGATATTTACTCCAGGTCATTAGCCTTAAAAGCGCCAGAAAGCGATCTAACGCCTTAATAAAATCACGGTTATAAGATTATAGGTTAACTATTTTTATTATTTCAAGTAACAGCCAGCTGATAAAACACTCGTACCCAAAATTTCCACCCGTACAAAAGTAACCGGGGGTATGCCAGACTATAGTCCGCCAGCTGGATTTTTCCTCTGAAAACGTCTTGACAAACGAGCCCATTGTGATTAATATCAGTAATTAAATACCTCGATACCCAAGGTATTCATAACGCCAATAATTATTTCTCAGAAAGGCCATGACAGCAGACAAAAGTGTATCCTATCAGGATTTAAAAGCCGGTCAGGAGCTCCCTCCCGCAACATTTCAGGTAGACTCCGCTACCGTGGCCGATTACCTGAAAGCAGCCGGCGAAGACAACGTCATATACCAGGACACGGGACTCGTGCCACCGATGGCAGTGGCGGCCCTGGCCCTGAAGGCGTTAATCAATGCCATCTCAATGCCGCCGGGCACCATACATGTTTCGCAGGAGTTTGAGTTCATTGATACGGTCAGCACGCAGGATTTCTTAACCGGCCATGCCACGGTGAGCCGGATACAGGAAAGAGGTAAGCTGCACCTGATAAATGTTGATATCAACGTCTCCAATCAGAAGAACCGGCCGGTTCTGGCCGGCAAAACAGGCTTCATCCTGCCCGTGCCGTGACGGTACCGATATGAGGAATTGTGATGCCAGCACCGTTTGAGTTAAAAGAAGGCGCCAGCCTGCCGGGACTGAAAAAGGACATCGTTCAGGAAAATATCAACCTGTACGCAAAGGCAAGTGGCGATTTCAATCCCATTCACATTGATGCCGACTACGCCCGTAAGACCCCCCTGGGGGGGACGGTGGCCCATGGTATGCTCATTCTTGCCTACGTATCCCAGATGATGACCGGCGCCTTCGAGCGCGACTGGCTCTCCGGTGGCAGGCTTAATGTGCGGTTTCGAGCGCCGGCTCGTCCCGGCGATGTCATTACCATCAGCGGCAGCATACGTCATGTAGAAAAAAGTGACGGCTACCAGGTGATTGACTGCGATATTTTATGCAGCAATCAGAATAATGAACCGGTGATTACCGGCGATGCCAGAATAAAGACAGGAGACAAATGAGAATCGCAGTCGACGGCATGGGCGGAGATTACGCCCCTGAAGAGATTGTGAAAGGTGCCGTTATCGCCGCCAGGGAATACGGCGTACAGATTGACCTGGTAGGCCCTGCGGACCGGATGAATCAGGAGCTGGCCAAACACGACGTGTCAGGTGCCGAGGTCGAAGTCGTTCATGCCGGCGAGTACCTGGTCGAAGGCGAACCTCCCGCCTACGCGCTGCGCCAGAAACGCGACGCCTCGATTGCCGTGGCCACCAAGCTGGTGCGGGAAGGCAGGGCCGATGCCGTGGTCAGCGCCGGGCCTACCGGCGGTGTGGTCGCCGCCGCCCTGTACATTCTGGGCACCATCGAGGAAATGTCCCGCCCGGTGGCAGGTGGCCCATTCCTCGGCTTTGCCCCCAATACCATAATGATGGACCTGGGCACCAACGTGGACTGCCAGCCATACCAGCTGCTCGACTTTGCCATCATAGGCACGGTGTATGCCCGGAAAATGCTGAATATCCCGAACCCGACCGTGGCACTGCTCAGCATCGGCGCGGAGGAGGGCAAAGGCAATGAAGCCGTCAAGGAAATACCCCCTCTTCCAGAAATGCGGGCTGAACTTCATTGGCAATGTGGAGGGCTACGATATACCTTCCGGAAAGGCCAATGTCATCATCTGCGACGGGTTTGTAGGCAATATTGTGGTAAAATTCTGTGAGTCACTGGGCAAGACCATCGCCCGCTGGCTTTCGACCAACTTCAGGGACAGATTAGCGGAACCCGAAATGAAAGCAATTACTGAAGGCCTGCTGCGAGCCACCAACGCCGCCGATGTCAGTGGCGGCGGGCCGCTCTGGGCAATTAACGGTGTGGCCTGCGTTTCTCACGGGCGCAGCCGCCACCAGGAAATTGCCAAGACCATCGAGCAGGCCAAGCTCGCCGTGGAGAAAAACCTGGTGGACACACTGAGGACAGAGCTGGCCGCGGCGCGCCAAAAACTGAAAGAAGCCAGCTTCGAGCCGTTTACCAGTGCTTAAACCGAATGATTTAAAGGAGCCTTATATGTCAGTCGAAGAAACGCTGAAAAAGATTGTAACCAGAGTCACCCGCAAGCCTGATGTTGCTTTCTCACCCGGGGCCACCTTCGAGGAACTGGAGGCCGACTCGCTCGACATCGTCCAGATACTGGTGGCGCTGGAAGATACCTATGACATCGAGATACAGGACGAGGAGCTGCAGGAAATCAAGAACATGGGAGACTTCATCGCCTACGTCGAGCGCAAAATAAGCGAAAAAGGAAAATAAGCGTAACAATGGGCGACGAGAAAGCGCTCAAGGGAAAAGTAGCGTTGATTACGGGCGGTTCGCGGGGTATCGGGCGGGCCATTACCCTGAAACTGGCCGAAGAGGGCGCCGACGTCGTCATCAATTTCTTCCGCAAGAAAAGCACCGCCGAGAACACCGCAGAGGAAGCACGCGCTAAAGGCGTCAAAGCCCATATTATCAAGGCCAACGTCGGCGAGCCGGAGCAGATAGAGAGCATGTTCGATGAGATAGAGTCGCAGTTTGGCCGACTGGATATACTGGTCAACAATGCCGCTTCCGGCGTAGCACGGTCGGCCCTTGAACTGGACAACCGTGGCTGGGACTGGACCATGGATATCAATGCCCGCGCCTTTTTACTGTGTGCCCAGAGAGCCGCCAGACTGATGAAAAGCGGCGGTAAAATGGTCAGCATTTCCAGCCTCGGCTCGCGCCTGGTGCTACCCATCTATACGGCGGTTGGCGTCTCAAAGGCCGCCCTGGAGGCGCTCACCCGTTATCTGGCCATCGAGCTGGCTCCCAGGGGCATCTGCGTCAACGGCATTGCCGCCGGTGCCGTGGAAACGGAAACCCTTAAACTGTACACCACCGACCCGAACCTGCCACAACCAGCCTGGCAGACCACGCCAGCCGGCCGGATAGTGAAGCCGGAGGACGTCGCCGAGCTGGTCGCTTTCCTCTGCAGCGACAGGTCAAACATGATACGGGGCCAGATTATCGTTATCGACGGCGGTATCTCACTGACACTGATAAATCCTGGAACCGGGGGAAATTGATGGGGAGAACGCTGACTTTACCGACAATCGTCATCACCGGTCTGGGGGCGATTACGCCGCTGGGTCTTTCCGTTGCCGAATATTGGGAAGGGCTGATAAATGGCCGGTCCGGAATTGGCCCGATCACCCTGTTTGACGCCAGCGCCTATCCGGTCAGCGTGGCCGCCGAGGTCAAGAATTTCGACCCGGAAAAATACATGCCCCTCAAGCGCGTTGACCGGACATCGCGCTGCAGCCAGCTTGGCATCGCGGCAGCGAAGATGGCCATCGAATCGGCCCGGCTGGACATGTCACGAGAGAAGCCGGAGAAGGTCGGCGTGATAATCGCCACCAGCGGCTCGATGGACAAGATAGCGGATGAGGGCGAGGTGCTCCGAAAACGAGGCCCGATGCGTATAGACCCCCTCGGCATCACCAAAACAGCGCCGAGCATGGTCACTGCCCAGATAGCTCTCGAAATCGGGGCCAAGGGGCCGAATACCAGCCTGAATAGCGCCTGTGCCAGCGGCAGCGATGCCCTTGGTACGGCCCTGAATCATCTGCTCCTGGGGCATGCTGACGTCGTTATTGCCGGGGGCGCGGAGGCCGGTGTCAACCCGATATCCATTGCCAGTACCGCCCGGGTGGGCGCCCTGTCCCGAGAAACCGACCCCACCAGAGCCAGTCGCCCCTTTGACCTCAACCGCGACGGTTTTGTTTTTGGCGAAGGAGCCGGCATACTGGTACTGGAAACGCTGGAACATGCCCAGGAGCGCAACGCTCCTATTCTGGCGGAGCTGGTCGGCGCCGGCTGGTCTTTTGACGCCTACAGTGAGACCGCGCCTGATGCCGAGACCCAGGCAATCGCCTTACGCATGGTGTTGCAGAACGCTGGCGTGTCGCCAGAAGATATCGACTACATAAATGCCCACGGTACAAGCACTCGACTGAACGATATTGCCGAGACCAGGGCGATAAAAATGGCCCTCGGTGACAGGGCTTATAAAATACCGATAAGCTCCAATAAATCAATGATTGGGCATCTCGCCTGCGCGGCCGGTGCCGTTGAGGCGGTAGCAGCGGTAATGACGGTTAGAGAAGGCATTATTCCACCCACCATTCACTATGAAACGCCTGACCCGGAATGCGACCTTGACTACGTACCCAATAAGGCCAGACGCCAGCCGGTCAATGTCTGCCTGTCCAACTCGTTTGGGATGGGTGGCCAGAACTGCAGCCTGATATTCAGGCGTTTCCCGTAGAGCAGCCGATGGAACCGAAAGAACTGGAAGGGAAAGTATCACTGGTTACCGGTGCCTCGAGGGGCCTTGGGAAAGCCATCGCCCTCAGGCTGGCCAGCCTTGGCTCCAGGGTCGCCATTAACTACCTGACCAGTGACCGGGCGGCAACCGGTCTCTCAAGAGAAATAGAAAAGGGCGGCGGGGAGGCAATGCTGGCCAGGGCCAACGTTGCCGACGCGGGAGAAGTCAGGGCGATGATCCGTGAAATCGTGGCGCGGTGGGGGAAAATCGATATCCTGGTGAATAACGCAGGGATAGTGAAAGATGACCTTCTGCCCAGGATGGCGGATGAAACCTGGGACGAGGTGATGAACACCAACCTGCGCGGCGCTTACCTCTGCACCAAGTTTGCCGTGCGCTCCATGATGGAACAGCTCTGGGGCCGGGTCATCAACATCGCGTCTCTCGCCGGCATAGTGGGAAACACGGGACAGGCAAATTACTCTGCCGCCAAGGGAGGGCTTATCGCCTTCACCAAGAGCGTTGCCCGGGAGCTTGGCTCGCGGAACATAACGGTAAACGCTATTGCGCCCGGATTCGTTACCACCGAGATGACCGATAAATTGCCCCAGGAGACCAGAGACATCATTCTGTCCCGCATTCCGTTAAAGCGCTTTGGCACTCCAGATGATGTCGCCGAACTCGTTGCTTTCCTGGCCAGCGAGCGGGCGAGCTACATTACGGCACAGGTCATCTGCATTGATGGTGGAGTAATATAAATCGGCAAAGTAGGATTTCTCCATGTCCAGAGCAGGTATCGTCACCGACACCACCAGCTGTTTGCCCCCGGAACTGGTCAAAGAGTATGATATCCGCATTGTGCCGGTGGGCCTGGTCATTGGCGGCAAGCACTACCAGGACACAGACCTGACCAACGAGGAGTTCTGGCAGTTTTCTATGCCGCCAACGGCTCAACCAGCACCACTGCCGCCAGCCCCGGTGATTTTGCCAGTGTCTTCGAAGAGCTGAGCAAGTCCTACGACAGCATCGTCTGCATCGTCGTTTCCAAAGCGCTGAGTGCCACCTTCACCGCCGCTACGCAGGGCAAGGAACTGATAAGAGAGAAAAACCCCGGGGTCAGCATCGAAATCGTAGACAGCAGGACATCGTCCGGTGCCCTTGGTTTCGTCGTCATTGAGACCGCTCGTGCGGCCAGAGCCGGCAAGAGTATCGAAGAAGTGGTTCAAGTAGCTAACGATATGATTCCCCGTGTCAAGTTCGTCACCGCCATGGACACGCTTAAATACCTGATTAAAAGCGGCCGTGCCCCGAAGATGGCGGTGCTCGGTGATGTGCTGGGCGTGAAACCAATCATCGGCATGGTCAGTAATACCGGATTGGTGGAGAACCTGGGCAGGGCCAGAGGCAAGCAGAAAGCCCTGGCCAAAATAGCCGAGCTGGCCAGGGAGCATATTGAACCGGGAAAGCCGGTACACGCCATGTTTCACTATACCGATGGTGTTGCTGCCGGCGAAACGCTCAGGGACATGATTACCTCGCAGATAGACTGTGAAGAGGTATACCTGACACCCTACACTCCCGTCATGGCATCGGCGACGGGCCCGGTGGTGGCATTCGCCTTCTATACAAAATAGAATCGGCCGGCATCACAAGTCCTAATCGGATGGGGTAAAACCAAACCGCCAGCTATTACCCAAACGAGGTCTCTGATAGAGAGGCACAGTTGTTATTCTATGCCTCTTCTTTTCACTTTACCAAGTATTGACAGCGAACGGCTATTAATTCAGAATAGCACCAGCAGCGGTGAAGGAGGTGAAACGGAAGTGAAGGTGATATTTACCGAAAAAGCACCCAGGCCGGGAGGGCACTACTCGCAGGCCGTCGTCCATAAGGACACAGTCTACGTTTGCGGTCAACTGCCGATTGAGCCAGAAACAGGAGAGAAGAAAACCGGCTCGATTGAGGAGCAGGCAGAACAGGCACTGAAAAACATCGCCGAGATATTGAAAGCCGCCGGCAGCGATGTAAGCCACGTATTGAAAGTAACCGTTTATATCGCCGATATGTCGCTCTGGGAGCGCTTTAACGCGGTGTATGCCCGCTTTTTCGGCGAGCACCGGCCGGCGCGCGTCGTGGTGCCGACACCAAATCTGCACTTTGGCTTCCAGGTAGAGATTGACGCCATTGCCGCCATCAAAACATGAACAGGAATTTTGATGAGTCAACTCGTCTGCACTGAATGCGGGGCATCATACCCACCGGACGAACCGCGATGGCAATGTGACTGCGGCGGCATTCTGGACATTGATTTCCATCCGGTATTTGACCAGGCCAGGATAAACCAGAGAAAGCCGACAATGTGGCGCTACCTCGAAGCCATCCCCCTGGAAGATGATGATAATATTATTTCCCTCGATGAAGGATTTACCCCACTGACCGAAGTCTTGATTGACGGGAAAGCCGTTTTCATCAAACAGGATCATCTGTTCCCTACCGGCTCCTACAAGGACAGGGGAGCCTCTGCCCTCATCAGCAAGGTAAAAGAGCTGGGCATAAAAGAAGTGGTTGAGGATTCCTCCGGGAATGCCGGCTCAGCAATTGCCGCCTACTGTGCCAAAGCCGGTATTAACTGTCACATTTTTGTACCCCAAAATACCTCCGCGGGAAAGCTGGCTCAGATACAACTTTACGGTGCTACACTGCACCAGATACCAGGCACCAGAGAGGATACAGCACGGGCAGCTCTGCTGGCCGCAGAAAAGATTTACTACGCCAGCCACGCCTGGAACCCTTTCTTCTTCCAGGGGACCAAGACCTTTGCCTTTGAAGTGTGCGAGCAGCTCGGCTGGAGGCCTCCTGATACCGTTATCCTGCCCGCTGGCAACGGAACACTTCTGCTCGGTGCCTATATCGGCTTTAGAGAGCTGTTACAGGCAGGGATTATCGGCCATATGCCTAAAATAATCGGCGTGCAGGCGGAAAACTGCGCGCCTCTTTACCGCGCTTGCCAGGAAAACCGGGCCGAAGTCCTGCCAGTAGCCACCAGAGAAACGCTGGCCGAAGGGATTGCCATAGCCAGGCCTGTAAGGGGTAAGCAAATCATCAACGCTGTCCGGCAGACCGGTGGTGAATTTCTGGTCGTGAACGAGGGCGAAATAAAAAAAGCTCTGCTGGAAACCTGTCGCCAGGGTTACTACATTGAACCCACCTCGGCGGCGACCATCGCCGGCGTTAAAAAATATCTGCCCCGTTCAAGCTATAATGAAGTTATGGTCTCCGTTTTCACCGGACACGGCCTGAAGGCCACCGAGAAAATGCTGAAACTGCTTGAGCCTTGACAGACCATAGCCTTAGATGTATATAATGCAGCGGACTTTCGTGGAGGCAGGTTCTGCCTGTACAGAGCAATCACGATAATTCCAGAATATATTAAGGTATAAGGAGGTATTGTTGCATGTCATACGGTTCCGGTAAGTACACATATGAGCTGGTTGACGGGTGGGCCAAGTATTCCAAAGACTGGTCGATGCTTGACGTTGGTGGTATTGCCATCGACAAGCAGGACAAGGTGTATGTTTTCAATCGCGGCGCTCATCCACTGATGATATTTGACCGCGAGGGAAATTTTCAGTCCACGTGGGGAGCGGGTATCTTCAAGAGAGCGCACGGCAGCTGCATCGACCCTGAAGGGAACATCTACTGTACCGATGATGAAAATCACACCGTACGCAAGTTCACTCCCGATGGCAAGCTGCTTATGACCCTTGGCACCGAGGACAAGCCGTCGGATTCAGGTTACATCAAGAAGTTTGATTTCTATTGCAGCCTGGCGACCATTACCAGAGGCGGCGGGCCATTTAACCGACCCACCGGCGTCGCCATGGGCCCCTCGGGAAATATCTATATTTCTGACGGCTACGGGAATGCCCAGGGCCATAAATTCACCGGCGACGGCAAGTACCTGTTCTCTTGGGGTGGACCGGGCACCGGCCCGAGCCAGTTCCGCCTTCCCCATAATATCTGGGTAGACAAAAAGGAGCGGGTCTGGATTCCTGACCGGGAAAACAACCGCATCCAGATATTTGATAGCGAAGGTAAACTGCTCGACATGTGGACCGACCAGATTCGACCCACCGACCTCTTCATCGATGATGAGGATATTGTGTATGTCTGCGACCTGGCCGACCGGGTCAGAATTTTCACTATCGACGGCAAACTGCTGTCAGAGTGGGCTTCGGAGGGGATGGAGAAAGATAAAGCTCTGTTCCTCGCCCCGCATGCCATCGCCGTTGATTCGCAGGGCAGCATCTACGTGGGCGAGGTATCCCATACCGGCCACAAAATTGACAAGGGACCAAAGGTAATACAGAAATTCAGACTTAAAGCCTAGAAACCTGTATCTGCCTCGCATTCGGTAAAAATAGCGTAAAAGGGGGACTGCTCAGTCCCCCTTTACCAGTTCCACTTTCGGCTTGACGTCTTTATTCACACAGTTCTTGGGCCACTTACCGGTGAGAACCCGGACCGCCTCCTGCCCTACCCACAACCTGGCCCGCCGCCCCGCCGCATCAGACCAGCCAGCATTATGCGGGGTAACCACCACGTTGTCCATTTTGAGCAGAGGGTTATCGGGGTCAACCGGTTCCTGCTCAAAGACATCAATCCCGGCACCGGCAATCCATTTCTCCTGTAACGCCTTAATCAGCGCCGCTTCATCGACTACCGGGCCGCGTGACGTATTGACGAAGTAGGCACTCGGTTTCATCTGCCTGAACTCTTTTTCACCAATCAGGTGGTGAGTTTCCTTGCCCAGAAGCGAGTGCACGGAAACGAAATCTGACTCTTTGAGCAGCTCCGACATACTCACCAGCGTTATGCCGTGTTCCCTGGCCACGGACTCGTTCACATAAGGGTCAGTGCCCAGAACTTTCAGGTTAAAACCCTGCGCTCTCCTGGCCACCGCCTGACCGATGGTGCCGCAGCCAACAATCCCCAGCGTCTGGTCGGTGAAGGAATACATTGACATTTCACTGTACTTTGCCCAGTAGCCCGATTTGGTCAGGTTATTGTAGTAGACCACCTTCCGGACACAGGCTAACATCAGCGCGAACGCGTGGTCAGCGACTTCATCAAGGCAGAAGCCCGGGAGGTTCACCACCAGAACGCCGTTATCGGTAGCGGCGTCAACGTCCACCGTATCATAGCCGATACCATAGCGCACAATCACCTTTAGCTTCGGGCTGGACTCGATGACCCGGCGCGTCATCTGGCCAAAGAACGTCAGCACGGCATCTGCGTCTTTAGTAGCTTCAATTGTTTCATCCTCGGTCTGGCATTCCGCCAGCACCAGTTCGGCATTGACCTTGTCCAGCTCCTCGCGCTCCTCCTTTATGACATCGCGGTCAATTGCCTTATCAACACGAACCACTCTTGGTCTACCTTCCATGTAATGTCAATCCTCCTTCTTCCAGTTACATCTGTTGCCTCATTGTAATGTGAGACAAAGACGCTGTCAATTTAGTAACAAGACACTGGTAAACTTGACAACCCGTCAAAATTTAATTTAGCATTTATCCGATATAGCAGTCGGCTGGGAGCGCCCTGCTTTTCCTCTCCGAACAATCAGGTTGGGAATGAAAGCGTGGGGTGGGTCACCGCCAATACTTCTGAGCCAGCTAAGAGCGTATCAGGTTGCCCGAGAAAGGGCAGGACTAAGGAGGCCGTAACATGATGAAAAGAGCGATGAGGATAAACCCCGATGATAACACCGCCACTGCCCTGAACGATATTGAGGCCGGAGAAACCATCAGCCTGGTTTCAAAATCGGGGCCGGTCGGGGAAATGACCGCCAAGCAGGCTGCGCCCTTCGGGCATAAACTGGCCGTCACCGATATCAAGAAGGGTGAAAAAATCTTAAAGTACGGAGAGGTAATCGGCCTGGCCACCCAGCCAATCGGCAAAGGATATCACGTGCACACGCATAACGTCGAGAGCGCGCTTCTCCCCGGCAGCAAGGAGGTAAAGTAATGGAATTCATGGGTTATGAGAGGCCCGATGGTTCGGTTGGCATACGCAACCATGTGGCCGTAATCTCCAGCGGTCGCTGCGGTAACGAACTGGCGGCTATCATTGCCGATGCTGTGCCGGGTGCCGTGCCCGTTCTCCATACCCACCCCTGCGTGCGCCTCGGCGATGATAACACCATAGTGTAGTGAATCTAACGCTTCGTTAGCTTTCTTGACCTTGGAAAGAATGATTTCCATGGAAGCTGTCCAGACAAATGGTTTCGGGTTGGCATTGTTAACCTCAAGGTATTCCATGATTACCGCAACGAGATCATCAA
>JADHXF010000007.1 GCA_016783105.1 Dehalococcoidales bacterium
AACCTTTTACGGCCGCTCTGACGCTATCCTGAAGCCATCAGGAGTGCGCATTGGTACGGCGGAGATATACAGAGAAGTGGAGAAACTGGAGGAAGTCGCTGACTGCCTCGCCGTCGGACAAAACCGGAAAGGTGAGCAGCGTATCATCCTCTTCGTCAAGCTTGCCGATGGTTTCGCCTTAACCGAAGAGTTAAAGGATAAGATTCGTAAAACACTTCGTGATAATGCTTCCCCGAGGCATGTTCCAGCTATAATCCTTGAAGCGCCGGACATCCCCTACACTTTCAACATGAAGAAGGTTGAGATTGCCGTCACCAACATCATAAACGGGAAACCTGTTTCAAATAGAGATGCCCTGGTCAATCCCGAATCGCTGGACTACTACGAAGGTATTCTCCCCCAGCTAAATAGAGAATAAATATTGCTGCAAAACGCCTTGCCATCTCACTTCTTCCGGGTGATAACACCATAAATCTCCGGTCGGCGGTCGCCGATGTTGTCTATCTCCCACTCACCCGGTACAAATACACGGTGTTTTTGCCGCGCTGCCTCCAGGCTTACCTCACCATATATAATTTCCTCTTTCTCCGGGCTAGCCAGGCTGAGAACTTCTCCGGTAGCATTCACAATGTTACTCAGCCCGGCAAAACTGAAGCCCTTTTCCGCGCCCACACGGTCGGACGATACCAGGTTTACTTTGTTCTCGATAGCTCTCGCCCTGGCCACACAGTTAAGTGTTTCTCCACGACCATAAGGGAAATTGGTGGAGAGAACGATAATATCGGCGCCAAGTAAGGCCATAATCCGGGCGCTTTCCGGGAAAAGAACATCATAACAGATATGGAGCCCGATGTTACCTATCGGGGTAGAATGAACCTGAAAAGGCCTGTTTCCTTTGTCGACGAAGCGGTCTATACCCAGGAAAGGAAGATGGTTCTTCCTGTACGACGTAATAAACCCCTTCGGTCCGACAAAAGACAGGGCGTTAAATAATTTGTCGTCTTCCTTTTCCAGGAGTCCGAAGACAATATAAATTTCAAGCTCCTGGCAGATTGACAGGAGTGCCTCGGTGCTGGGGCCGGGTATGGTTTCGGCATACGGCAGTGCCTCTTCGCGACTGGAAAAGACATAACCGGTGAGGCTACACTCAGGGAAAACGATAAGCTTTGCCTGATTTTGCGATGCCTTTTTAGCGGCGCTCACCATGCTGACCAGGTTTTCCTTGACCTGCATCAGCCTGGGGTCCATCTGCACCGCCGCAATCTTAATTATGTCCGACATATTACCTCCCAAATTTACTATATGGCTATTTTCACCAACGAATTATATTACAAATGGCGATTTATTTTTTCACTTTAAGTTTTCTCAACTGCTGGTACTCGGGACGATTACGGTAGAAGTCATCCAGTGTGTAGCAGCCGGAGACCATGCCATTGGCCGGAGCTGCCATACAGTCGCCGCAGACACGGCATATAAACTGGCCTTTTAACGTTCTCCCGGCGAGTATATCGGCGACAATGTCAGGATAGCATAGTGACATCCGCCCGATTCCCACGAAGTCCGCCATTCCATGGCGCACCACAGACTGCGCCACGTTGGGCAGCCAGCGCTGCAAGTATGAATAACCACTGCCAACATAAACCAATTCGGGACGCTGACGCTTCAACTCCTCAGTGACCGAAATCAAGCGGGCCACTCCTGCCAGCGGGTCTTCCGGCGGCCGGTATCCACCCAGGGGCGGCACCAGGGCCGGGCGCAGAAGATGCGGATTATAACCGGCACCGCCCGAGATACATACCAGTTTAATATCCATTTTGACGAGTAAATCCAGAAAAGCCAGCGGCTCGGCCAGGTTTATGCCCAGTCCGGTACCGTCACCGCCAAAGGCATACGGATATCTTTCGCCGCTGAATGCCGATGGTTCTCCACGTCCATCGGCGCCTCGCTCAAACGGTAAAAAGTCAAAGGCACTTAAACGAACGGCGATGTCCAGTCCCGGCGCCTCGGTTCTAATGCCAGCCACGATTTCCCTCAGGAATCTGGTTCGGTTCTCAAAGCTGCCGCCATAACGTCCGGGGCGGTCAATGGCGCTGAGGAATTCGTGACCCAGATAGCCGTGGCAATGCTTGATATCGACAAAGTCAAACCCGGCTCGCTGTGCCAGCTTGCCTGCCCTGATAAAGTCTTCTATCAGACGGGCAATATCATCGTCAGTCATCACCGGCATGTCGGCTGTCACCCCGAATCTCCGGTCTAGGACGGGATGATGGTAGATGATTCTGGGTTCGGGACCTCTCTTATCAAGCGGACGATAAACTCGCCCCGAATGGGTCAGCTGTAGCCCGACCAGCAAATCGCTGGTATCACCGTAATGCTCGGCATGGGTTCGCACCAGCAGCTCTCGCATTTCGCCAATCTCGCCCGCGGTCTCTTCGGATATCATCAGTTGATTTGGGCTCCCCCTGGCGTCCTGGCGAACCGCCGCCGCTTCCCCACCGAATATCAGTTTCGCACCGCTGAGGCCAAAACGCTGCCACCGCCTCCTGGTCAACTCTGTCGGTCTCCCTTCGATAGTACTGTCCCAGCCTTCCAGGGGGAGTATGGCAAAACGGTTCCCAATAACCCTGTTAGCTAAAGCATATGGCTTGGCCAAGGGTGAACCTGGCCCTGATTCTACTTCCTCATCAAAAGGCAGAGACACCCCAATTTGATTTGAATAGCTGATGAGGTCAGCCGCGTTTTTGATAGCACCAATATTCCGCATGGCTACTGATACTCCCCCTCAAAGTTGCCGCAATGAAATAGATTTCCTAATCCAGCGCTATCTCTTGAAATTCCACAATTAGCCGATCGGGCTGGAACCGTTTCAGCACTTCATCAGGAGGGGCGTTGATAAATCGCTTTAACGCGCGTTCACAGCTCTCAATGTTTTCATAAACGGACTCGGATATGCCGTAGATATCACTATCGTTGAGCTTTTTAATGACCCGGTTTATGGTATATTGCTTCAGTTCCGGGCGGGCCAGCTTTTTATAATTGTCCGCGTGTTCCGTACGCCATAGTTCCCACGTCTCATCAGGGTCATACCCCGGTTTAAGCCGAATCACCCCCATGAACTTAACCATAATGAACCTCCTTTTTAATGTGAAAATATATCATCTACATGATTAAAGTCAATGATACCACTATGGATATGGTGAAGTATGCTTCATTTCTATAATCGCTGTCAAAAATAGATTATAGTTACAAGGAGAAACAAAAAGGAGGCGAACCAATGAAAAAAGAATCTATCTCACCAAAGGGAATATTTGAGCCTATGGGCTGGTCACACGCGGTTAAAGTGGATAATACTATTTATCTCGCCGGCATGGTAGGTTTCGATGAGCAGCGAAATATCGTGGAGGGTGGTTTTGAAGCTCAGACAATTAAAACATTTGAAAACATCAAGCTCGTCCTTGAGGCGGCGGGGGCTTCCCTGAAAGATGTGGTCAAGTTAAACATTTATGTAACAGATATGGACAATATCATTAAATTCAGGGAAATCAGGGCTCGCTACTTCAGCCCTCCTATGCCCGCGAGTACCGGTGTCGAAGTCTCCAGGTTGATACTGCCGGAGCTCCTTGTGGAGATAGAAGCTATCGCCGTGGTTGGTTGAAGATCAAAACAGGCGGCATTGTGCTGGGTAGCCACAATCAGGCTTGCCTTCGTCAATAGCCCGCTCTCATCGTCTCAAGCTGGCAAGAAACGATAAGGCGTGGCATGTACCGTTCGCAAGGCCGGTATACCATTGTAAATAATTTTTATAATGGTTATCATCATTAGAAAGCGAAACCAGGGAGGGAGCAAGTGATGAATAACTTATTTGACCTGCGCGGAAAAGTGGCCATTGTCACCGGCGGCAATGGCGGTATCGGCAAGGGGATTGCCGACGGCCTGGCATCAGCCGGGAGCGACATTGTTATTTTTGCCCGCAATGAAGAAAAGACTGCGAAAGCAGTAAATGACATCAAGAAGAGATTTGGGGTAAGAGCGCTTGGCCTGACGGTGGATGTGGGGCAGGAAGAAAGCATTCAGGACGGAGTGAAGCAGGTGCTCGACGAGTTCGGGCAAATCAACACCCTGGTCAATAACGCTGGCGTCAATATCCGTCACATGCCCGAGGAATATACCGTTGAGGAGTGGGACTGGATTCTGGGTATAAACCTGCGCGGCGCATTCCTCTGCGCCAAAGCGGTTTATCCAGCCATGAAAAAATCCGGTGGCGGTAAAATTATCAACATCGGTTCCATGACTTCCCTTTTCGGTCTGGCCAAGGTTCTATGCTATGCCTGCAGCAAGGCGGGAATGGTTCAAATGACATACACGCTGGCACTCGCCTGGGCCAAAGACAATATCCAGATTAATGCCATCCTGCCCGGGTGGATTGACACCCCTCTGACCATATCTGCGCGTAAAGACTTCCCCGGTCTGGACGATTTTGTGCGGGACCGAACGCCGGCTGGTCGCTGGGGCGTGCCGGCTGACTTTGCCGGCGCTGCTGCATTCCTGGCCAGCAAAGCATCAGACTTTGTAACCGGTGAATTCATCAAGGTTGATGGTGGGTTTGCCCAGGGCACCCTCACCGTTCATCCGTCTGCCCGGTAGCAACCGGGGCTAGTTGCCGCGTCCCCGACCGGTTACCGGTATAATTTCCTCAACGGCACCGTTTCTCACGCCGTATATCTGGTCGTGTATGTTGACGACCAGGGTGGCGTTGTTGGGCACGATTTCCAGACGCTCACCCAGGTATAATTTTTCCCCGGGCTCTTTGTAGTACAGGTTGCCAGTCTCAGCGGAGAGGCGTCCGAACCACAGGTCGGGACGACCCTGAACTGAGCCGAAACTCGGCCTGCCCTGCCACCAGAAATCCGGGCTGTCTCTATGGTCAATAAGAGAATCGCCGCCGAACGTTTTGTAGCCGGCATCGATTAGCGCCCCATCCGGATGCGATGTGCTCATCACATTGGCCAACACCGTGACGGCGCAGGCTTCCCGCGTGTTGCCGCCCGACCTCGTATATCGGATATCGCCGATGACGAATGCCCCGGGATGAACCTCGGTTAATTCGGGGAACTTGCCTTCCTTACAGAAACGGCACGTGGAGGGGAAAGTAGAAGAAGCGCCAACGGAAACATGCTCTATCTCTATGCCGTTACTTCTCAGCATCCTGGCGTTCTGAGTCATTATCTCGGCGGCTTCCAGGGCTACCTCATCTTTACCCTCAGGCGTCGGTTTCGCCCCCATTTCGTGTCCGTAGATACCAGTGAGTTCGACGCCCGGCAGCTTGCGGAGCTGTAGCGCGAAGTCCAGCACGGGCTGGCCGGGTAGCACGCCAAACCGGGAACTCCTGCCCAGGTCAATCTTTATCAGCACACGTGCCTGCCTGCCCGTGGCTTGAGCCAGCTGCGATACAATTTCAGCCTGCTCCAGCATGTCAACGACAACGGCCAGTTTCAGGCCCGCTCTCCCCAGCAGTTTTTTAAGTATTTCTCCCTTAACCCCGCCATAATAGGCGGGGTGAGCGACGATGATATTGTCGATTCCCTGCTCGGCCATGGCCTCCGCCTGTTCCACAACGCCCACCTCCACGCCACAGGCACCGGCTGCAATCTGTTTCCTGGCTATTGACGCATTCTCGTGAATCTTGGCGTGCGGCCTGAGTTCCAACCCCGCCTCTCTCGCCAGCAGAGACATCCTCTTTATATTGGCCTCAAGTGTATCCAGGTCAACAAGCACCGCTGGCGTATTCAGGGACGGATAAAGCGATTTCTGTTCGCCCATTTAGAGTCTACCTCCCGTATAAATATAATTTTCTTGCCGTTTCACAATTTGTTTCATCTTACCTCTTTGCGCTATACTATTTTACTGCTTGCAACATCCGTTTACTAATAATTTAAACTATTTATAGCTGGGAGGTAAATGCATGAAGAAAAGAATCGCGATTCTGGGAGTGGGAGCAATAGGTGGGACCACAGGTGCGTACCTGACAAGAGATGGTCACGATGTTACCCTGATAGACCAGTGGGCAGCGCACGTAGAGAAAATCCGCAGTGATGGGCTTAAAATGACCGACCTCAACGGTGAGTTCACCGTGCCGGCTAAGGCGCTTCACCTCAGCGATGTAAGCGGAGTCAGGGAGCCTTTTGATATCGTCTTTCTGTCGGTTAAGTCCTACGACACGCGATGGTCCGCATACCTGATTGAGCCCTACCTAAAGCCAACGGGTTTCATCCTGCCGACTCAGAATGCGCTGAATGACGAGGTGGTGGCCAGCGTAGTCGGCTTCACCCGCACCGTGGGCTGCGTGACCACTCTCAGCGCCGGTGTCTATGAGCCGGGCCATGTCCTCCGCCACGACCCCCTGGACAGGAACTGTTTTACCGTTGGTGAGCTCTCCGGCCTGGTATCAAATCGCGTTAAAGAGGTGGTTGATTTACTCAGCGCGGTGGGCCCGAGTCAAGCCACCACCAATATCTGGGGAATGCGCTGGTCCAAGCTGGCCATAAACTGCATGTCCAATGCTATGGCTGGCGTCATCGGCCCATCAATCGTTTCCCTGAACGAAACGCAAAAGGATACGGCAAACCTCATCCGGATTATTCTCGGGGGAGAGGTCGCGCGGGTCGGTCAGGGTTCTGGTGTGAACATCGAGCCGGTGTGGAAAGTGCCGGCGGCGGAGTTCGCCGAAGCGACGACCATGGAAAGCGTGCAAAAATTAAAAGAGAAGATGGCCGTAATCTGGAGCAGCCTGTTTCTTCCGGCAGACGAGTTGACAAAGAAAGTTGGTACGCCGCAGCGCCCGTCACTCCTGCAGGATATAATAAAAAAGAGGCGAACGGAAGTAGAATTTCTCAATGGAGAGGTGGTCAGAAAAGGCAGGGAAAATGGTGTGCCCACACCCATGAACCAGGCGCTTGTTGACCTGACCCTCAAGGTAGAGAGAGGGGAAATCGCGCCTGACCCGGCTAATATCGAGCTGCTCAAAAAACATATTTCGCTTTAGCATCGAAATTTCTCCGTCAGACGAACCCGGCTGAGAACGGCAATGAGAAGCGTGGCGGCTTCGACTACATAAGTTGCCAAGGAGGAAAAATGAAACGGATTGGCGTTTTGACCAGTGGTGGTGACGCTCCCGGCATGAATGCCGCCATACGTGCCGTGGTGCGCACCGGAATCAGCAAAGGCTGGGAGGTTATGGGTATCCGAAACGGATATTCCGGCCTCCTTAACAACAACGTGGCCGCAATGGGTGCCCGTGATGTAGGTGGCATTATCCAGCAGGGCGGTACCGTGCTGGGCAGTTCCCGCTGTCCCGAATTTAAGACCGAAGAGGGTCGCAAGAAAGCGCTGCGCAACCTTGAGAAAAATGGTGTTGAGGCGCTCGTGGTCATCGGCGGCAACGGCTCGCAGAGCGGTGCTCATGCGCTGTCCCAGATGGGTTTCCCGGTGGCTGGCGTGGCCTCAACGATAGATAATGACCTGTGTGGCTCCGAGATAACTATCGGGGTTGACACCGCCCTTGATGTGGCGCTGCAGGCGATAGACCAGCTCAAGGTGACTGCCTCCTCGCACCACCGTGCCTTCATTGTGGAGGTAATGGGACGCGACTGCGGTTACCTGGCCCTGATGACCGGAATCACCGGTGGCGCGGAATACATTGTTATCCCTGAGTTCGAGACAGATGCCGAAGACGTGGTCAACGCCATCCGTACGGCCTATAAGCTGGGTAAGGCTCATGCCCTCATCGTCGTGGCCGAAGGTGCCAAATACAACGCCCACGGCCTGAAAACCTACTTCGAGAAGCACCACGAAAAGCTGGGGTTCGACCTGAGAATTACCAACCTGGGATACGTGCAGCGTGGTGGCAGTCCCGGCGCCTTTGACCGACTGCTGGCAACTCGTCTGGGTGCCGCCGCCACCGAATACATCGCCCAGGGTAAGTTTGGCATGCTGGCTGGCTTAAACAAAGGCCAGGTTACACCTACCCCTCTGGCCGAGGTCGTGGCGACTAAAAAACCTTTAGACCTCAGTCTCCTGCAATTATCTGAGGTGCTGAACATCTAGCGACTTATTCTGGCTAGAGCTAGAAGGTGAGGGGAAATGAAAGATACACTACGAGAAATATTGGACTTCGCCGGTTCATTATTTGATGTCGTCGGCATTATTGAGCGGCCCGACTACGGCACATTAATTGTCTTTGGCCTTGAATCGACGACGGAACGCAATCTTGACCTGTACGGGCGGAAAGACGGTAGAACCGTATTATCCGGCTTTGAGAAACACATGTCTCCGCCGCTCGAATCAGCACTCAGCTTCATCAGAGGCAAAGGTTATAAAGCGGAACCGGTCGGCAGATGCGGTTACCCTCTACAAAGTCAACTGAACCTTAAGGAACTTGCCATCCAGATGGGGCTGGGGCAACGGGGCAAACACTCGGTAGTTCTGCACGATAAATATGGGCCACGTCTCCGTTTTGCTGCGATTCAGATAGGAGCATCGTTTCATTTACCTGCCGCGCCTGCCCGGAAAGAACTGGATAACCCGACCTGCCAGGGCTGTACTCTGTGCCTGGATGTTTGCCCGGTGAACATCCTCGAGCCTTATAAAATGACCGATACCTCCAGATGCCTCTCCAGAATGCTAACAATGAAAGAGCAACAAGGGCACCTTGTTCCCTGCGATGAGTGCCTTAAAGTATGTCCGACGGGGACAGATTGACATCCTCTTTATGAATTCGCCGATTACCCGGCAGCCAGATCGGCGGTTATTCAGCCGGTGATTCGGTACGCCCAGATATTATGGTACACGTCTGGTTCGCCTTTGGGCAGCACCTGCTTTTTCTCGCTTACCTCAGCTAACTGCCATTTGCCAGCTGTCTCCAGTTCTGCCATCTTCTCCTTGAATCCGCTTCCCTCGTAGACGTCAGGGCGCAGGGAAAACACGATGTAGCCGCCCGGCCTGATAATTCGAACCAGCTCGTCGAGGGAACTGGCCGGCGCGTGCCCCAAAGTAAGCACACCGATGCTTATCACCGCGTCAAAGGAATCGGTGGAGAAATCCAGTGTCTCTCCCATCACCATCTGGCGCAGTTCACGGTACACATTTTTCCTGCCGGCCTCCTCAAGCATACCTTTAGAGAGGTCCATCGCCACTATATCGCGATACCCTCTCCGCGCCAGCGCCACGCCGACGAGGCCGGTGCCAGCACCGGCGTCCAGTATTCTGGCATCTTTCGGTACATGCTTGGCAAATAAATCGGTAGAAAACACCGGCCCCTGCCAGGCATAATCACGCTCCAGGTTCGCATCATAATCTTTCGCCCACTGGTCATATCGCTCCGCCAGTTCTTCGTTGCCGCGCGATGAGTATATCCACTGCAATTTGTCCTGTTGTTCCATTAACCACCCCTTAAAACACAAAATTTTAGTCATATTACACCATTATTCATTACAAGAAAAACGCGAAGGGAGTGATTTATAACCGTTTTATGAAGTTTAAATGGTCACAGGGAAGAACAAGGGGTGGAAATCATAGCATTTCTATAGATTACGGGATAAGTAGTCGACCGCGTCCCTCTCCACAGTTTTTATCTGCTCCAGGGTATCAAAACTCTTTCCCTGCCCTGGCAAGGATAGAAAGATACGAATTGTCCCGGCAAGGTCGAAATCGGTCGCCTGGAAAACCTCATGCATCAAAGGCAGGTGCCGCAGGTAGGTCATCTGGAAGGCGATAAAAGCGTTGTTCAACTGGTCCGGTCTGCCGCCCCAGATGCGGTAAAGCTCGTTGCCCATTGTTTCCAGCAAGCGGGCCTTCCTGATTAATGTGTCCAGCTCGGACAGTTTTCCCTCATGGTACTGCGCATAGAGGGTTTCGAGTTTGGTGTAATATTCCCCATAAACTTCGCTTTCCCTGAGCTTGTTCTTAAAGTGCTTTTGCAAGGTCCGATGAACCTGTGAATCCTGCCCATACTTTTCTCTGGTGAAAGCCAGAGCGGCGGCATAGCCGATTATCTCCGCAGAGGGCTCCTCCAGTCCGTGGGGCAGGTCCACTTGCTCATGCCAGTCTTCATGAAAAACGACCTGGATGAAGCGGTGGAGCGGCGCCTGCATAAGAGATTCGGTCACGGGAGTCCCTTTGCCAGCGACAGATGGAATGGAATAGAAATAAGCATCATACTTCTGATAATCAATATATACGCTATCCCGCGTTCCAATAGCGGCTACCAGTGCAGGGTCATCAAGCGAGTACGGCAGTTGAGTGCTGGACGTGAAAAACAGGTAATGGTAAGCCCCCACTTCCGGGTGGTACGTTTTGAAATTTTCGGTTTCAATAAAGCCAAGCTCTCTTTCAAACGCTTTTATCTCTGCTATCAGTTGCAGCCTCTGCTCCTCGGCGAGGGGCGTGTCTGGCCGGCAGGAAGGAACAACAGCGGCAGAGACAATGAACAGGATAATAAGTAAAGGCAGTACTCTTCTCATCACGATTAAGGCCATTCCGGGGCACTGTGATAGTTAATCAGCTCTGGACCAGCTCCAGCAGCACCCTGCCGGTGCCCTTAGGGTGCAGGAAGGCGATGCGTGTCTCCTCAACACCCTTCCGGGGCTTCTCATCAATTAACGGTAGGCCGCTCTGCGCTATTTTACCCAGTGCTTCCTCAATATCGGGCACCTCCAGCGCCAGGTGGTGCATTCCTTCGCCGAATTTCGCTATATGTCTGGCAATCGGGCCTTCCGGGTCAGTCGACTCAAGCAACTCAATCTTGCTTTCGCCCACCGGAATAATGGCCGTCCGGACATGCTGTTCCTCGACAACTTCGATTTCTTTGAGGCTCAGTCCCAGCACACCGGTATAGAGTTTCAGCGCCTGGTCAATGCTGCTCACGGCAATACCGATATGGTTAATCCTCGTTATCATCGCTTCCCATCTCTACATTAGCCTTGATAAAGCTGACGATTTCACTAATCGGCGTTCCCGGGCCAAAGGTTGCCCCGATACCGGCCTTCTTCAACACCGGAATATCTTTCTTCGGAATGATGCCACCCCCGATGAACAAAACGTGCCTGTTGCTTTCCTTTTTAAAGCTATCTATCGTCTTAGAGAAGAGCGCCAGGTGGCCGCCGGAAAGGCAGCTCAGCCCGATGACGTCAACGTCTTCCTGTATCGCCGCCTCAGCAATCTGCCCCGGAGTCAGGCGCAGGCCCAGATAGATGACCTCCATGCCCGCGTCCCGCAACCCCTGAGCCACCGCAATGGCGCCGCGGTCGTGTCCGTCAAGACCAGGCTTGGCCATCAGTACCCGTATTTTCTTATTTACCATAGCCTACTCCCCATGTATTAAAAATGCGCGTTACAGCACGCTTGGTTCCTTGTATTCACCAAACACGTCTCTCAATGCGTCAGATATTTCTCCAACCGTCGCGCAGGCTTTCACCGCCTCAATTAGAACCGGCATGACGTTTTCCTCGCTCCTGGCTACCTGACGCACCTCGTCCAGCATCCGGCGAACCTTTTTATTATCTCGCATGCCTCTTAATTTCTTCAGTCGCTCGATTTGCTTCCTGGCAACATCCTCATCAATCTCAAACAGTTCCAGGTCCAGTGGCTCGTCCGAGGTATATTTGTTGACGCCAACCACAACCTGTTCACCGGAGTCCACTGCTCTCTGATGGTTATAAGATGACCGTCTGATTTCTCTCTGAATATAACCCCTCTTAATCGCTTCCAGTGCTCCGCCCATCTTGTCAATCGCGGCGATATATTTCTGCATGCCGGCCTCTATCCGGTTGGTCAGCGATTCCAGATAGTATGAGCCACCCAGCGGGTCAACGGTATCGGCGACACCGCTCTCGCAGGCAAGTATCTGCTGCGTTCGCAGGGCCAGCTGCACCGCTTCCTCACTGGGCAGGGCCATCGCCTCATCATACGAGTTGGTATGCAGAGACTGGCAGCTACCCAGAATCGCCGCCAGCGCCTGTATGGTTACCCTGACCACATTGTTGAGCGGCTGCTGTTCGGCAAGAGTACAGCCGCCGGTCTGAACATGGAATTTGAGCATCATCGACCGCTCATTCCGGGCCCCGAAGCGCTCCTTCATTATCTTCGCCCAGGCCCGACGCAGTGCCCGGAACTTGGCCACCTCTTCAAAGAAATTGCTGAAAGAGGCAAAGAAGAAAGAGAAGTGCGGGGCAAAGGAATCAACCTCCATTCCCCGGTCAATCATCGCCTGTACATAGGCGATGCCATTGGCCAAAGTAAAGGCGGCCTCCTGAATGGCGGTCGCCCCGGCCTCACGCATATGATAGCCGCTAATGCTGATCGAGTTCCATTTCGGCATATGCTGAGCGCAGTAGCCGCAGATGTCCGTGGTCAGCCGCATCGAAGGCTCGGGAGCGAAGATATACGTATTTCTGGCCACATATTCTTTCAGCAGGTCATTCTGAACGGTTCCCATAAGCTGGCTTTGCTTAAAACCCTGTTTCTCGGCGGCCTCGATGTACATCGCCAGTATAATGGGAGCGGTCGCATTAATCGTCATCGAGGTACTCACCTCGCCGAGCGGGATGCCGTCCCAGAGGTCTTCCATATCCTGTAACGAATCAATGGCCACGCCCACCCGGCCGACCTCGGGAAGCGCCAGAGGGTGGTCCGAATCATAACCCATCTGGGTGGGCAGGTGAAAAGCGACGCTGAAACCGGTCTGTCCCTGCTCGTAAAGGTACTTGTAGCGCTGGTTTGTTTCCTCTACGGTGGCAAAGCCGGCATACTGGCGCATCGTCCATAATCTGGTGCGGTAACCGGCCGGCATTATGTTCCGGGTAAAAGGATATTCTCCTGGCGGACTGGCATCTCTTTCATTTTCAGATATATCATCGAGAGTATACACTCTGTCGACCAGGGTTCCGTCAACCGATGTCTTAAACTCCTTTTTCCTTTCCTTCATTTCTGCCACGATGTTTAGCACCCCCTTCCCGCCAGAATTTCCGCAACTAATAATAACGCGGTAAAACGATATTTGCAATGATGACACCAGTTTCACTATGAAGAAACAGCACTGAAATGGTGCACAGAATTTCGCTCAGTGATAAAATGTATCACAAAGCCAACGGTGTCTGGATTACATACAGAGGAGTGACCGCAATGATAGTTGATGTACATACCCACGTGCCAACCCATGTGTCAGTGGTGCCGCCGGGAGAGGAGCTCGTGAACCAACAGATGAGGCCGGATAAAACGGTCAGAATTACCACTACCCACCGTGATTTCTTCAAGGCAATGGAGCCAGTAGACAGGGTTATCTCCTTCGGCATTGCCATGCCCCCGGACCGTCCCGCCGTCATCGGAGAGAAAGACGCCAGGAAGGTCAATGATGCCACCGCCGCACTGGTGGCGCAGGCGCCGGAGAAAGTCATTGGCTTCATGTCTGTCTGGCCGGAAGCACCGGACGCGATAGATGAAATGGAGAGAGCCTATAACGAACTCGGGCTGCGCGGACTGAAGCTGGGGCCGAACTACCAGAACTTCGAGCCCCTGGGTGAAAACGCGCTTCGCGTCTATGCCAAAGCCCAGGAGTTAAAATTGCCCGTCCTGTTCCACCAGGGTACCTCGCCGATACGTGATGCACCCCTGCGCTATGCCCACCCGCTGGTGATGGATGAAATTGCGATTCGTTTTCCCGAACTGCGTATCGTTATGGCTCATATCGGCCATCCCTGGCAGGATGACTGCCTCATGGTGATAAGAAAACACTCGCATGTCTACGCTGATATATCAGGTCGGTTTTATCGACCCTGGTTATTCTACAACGGCCTGCGCATGGCCTACGAATGGGCGGTGATGGACAAGCTGCTTTTAGGCTCTGATTATCCGATAACGATGCCACAGGAGGTGATAGATGACTTGCGCAGCCTGGGTGATTTTATAAGGAAACATCACCTTCCAGAAGTCCCCCAGGAGCTTCTGGAGCAGATAATTCATCGGGATGCGCTGGTGCTGCTGGGTTTGCATTGAGGCTAACCCGGCTTACTTGACGGACTGTGATACAATACCAGATGAAGTGAAACCAAAAAATCACCGGAGGTGAAATGCCAGACCATGTTTAATTTAGAGGAACTAACCAACAGCATTGCCGAAGGAGAAGTTGCCAAAGCCGCCGAGATAACCCAAAAAGCGCTGGCAGCAAAAATACCAGCCAGAGAGATACTGGACAAAGGGCTGCTGCCGGCCATGAACCGGGTGGGCAGCGACTTTGAAAGCGGCCAGATTTTCCTGCCCGAACTGCTTATGGCCGGTGATGCCATGAAAGCTTCAATAGAGCTATTGCGACCTGAGCTTGTCAGCACAGGGGCCGGCTACGCTGGAAAGTATATCATCGGCACCGTTGAAGGTGACCTTCATGATATCGGCAAGAATATCGTCGTTCTGATGCTTGAAGGCAACGGCTGGGAAGTAACTGACCTTGGTGTAGGTATTACCCCGGCCCGTTTCTGCGAGGAAATCAAAAAAGGCAGCTATGATATCCTCGGCCTGTCCGCCCTGCTGACTTTCACCATGCCCAAGATGCCGGAAACGATAAATATCCTCAAAGAAGCCGGCCTCAGAGACAAAATCAAGGTCATGGTAGGCGGTGCGCCGCTAAATCAGTCCTTTGCCGACCAGATCGGGGCTGATGCTTTTGCCCGGGACGCCGTGGAAGCAGTGGTAAAAGCAAAGAGCCTTTTAAATAAATAATGGGGGTAATGAAGATGCAGACGCTTACCAATCTGGAGCGTGTGATGAGGGCGGTTCGCCGCCAGGAGCCCGATACGGTCCCTACTTTTGAACTCGATATTGATATGAGAATCATTGAAGCGCTGAAACCCGGCGCCACCTACGAGGATTTTATTGAGTACATGGACCTGGACGCCGTTTGCTATCACGAGTTAAAAACGGACCAGTTTGAAGTGATGGATAAAGCCAAAGGCATTGTCCGCGACCAGTGGGGCGCCATAATGCAGTACTCAGGAGTATCACGTACCATCCCCATGGTTCTGGAGCCGGCGATCAAGTCCCGGGCAGACCTGGCTAAATACGTCCCTCCCGACCCTGACCGGCCAATGCGGTTCAAGCAGTTGGAAGAGACGGTGAAAAGGTTTAAGGGGAAGAGGGCCGTTATAGCCGTGGTCAGACCCTTCGGCACCATCTATGGCAGCCTCCGCAATCAGGATGAACTGTTAAAAGACATGATAAGAGACCCCGAAATGGTGGAGGGTTTAAATGAAATCACCTCCAATTACTATAAACGTTACACTAATAATCTGATAGATGTCGGGGTAGACATAGTCATTGAAACCGCTGACTGGGCATTTACCAAAGGCCCCATGGCGTCACCAAAACATGTGGCCAGATACATTATCCCCGGTTTCAAAGAAGTCGTTGACTGCTGCCACAGCCGGAATACACCCTGTCTCAAGCACACTGACGGGAACATCTGGGCCATCTTCGACCTCATTGTGGAAGCCGGCGCCGATGGTGTCCACCCCATCGACCCGCTGGCTGGCATGGACCTTGGGGAGGCCAAAGCCAAGTACGGCGACAGGGTCTGTATCATGGGCAACGTTGATTGCGGCAGACTGCTGAGCTGGGGTACCAAGGAGGAGGTTCGGGAATCGGTCAAGGACTGCATCCGCAAGGCAGGCAAAGGAGGCGGCTATATCTGCATGTCCAGCAACTCAATTCATGGCGCCGTCAACCCGGACAACTTTGCCGAGATGATACGGGCAGTAAGAGAGTATGGTAAATACCCGCTCAGCCTGTGATGGTGCCAGTTTTGATGTCCAGGGATATATTCTCTGAGCTACACGACAATCTGCCGACAGAAGGTCCGGGGAGAACCAAGTACACCAGAAAAGCGTTCCGGATGCTCCCCGGAACGCATAAACCTCGTATCCTCGATATCGGCTGTGGTGCCGGTGCTCCCACCCTGGAACTGGCGCGTTTGAGCCAGGGCGAAATCATCGGCATAGACATAAACCCGCCTTCGCTCGATAGGTTGAAGGCCAAAATCAACAAGGCAGGGCTTTCCGCCCGTGTCAAGATACGTCACTGCTCCATGTTCAACATGGACTTCCCCGATGAAAGCTTTGACATTGTCTGGTCTGAGGGGTCTATCTTCGCTATCGGCTTTGAAAGAGGACTCAGGGAGTGGCGGCACTTGCTCAAACCGAGAGGATTTCTGGTCGTCCATGAGATGGTCTGGCTGCGCCCGGACCCGCCGCAGGAAATCTATGATTACTGGAAAAGAATTTATTCCGGGATAAGCACTGTTCCGGAAAACGTGGCCCGAATTGCCCCCTGCGGATATGGCCTTATCGGCCATTTTGCATTGCCCGAAGATGCCTGGTGGACTTTATATTTCGGCCCCCTGGAACAGCGTATCAAGGAACTTCGCACCAGGTATACCGATGACCCTCACGCCTTACAGGTACTGGATAAAGAACAAGGCGAAGTTGACCTGTATAAAAAACACGCCAAGTGGTTTGGCTCGACGTATTTTGTCATGCAAAAGGGCTGAGTTATTCCTGAAGCAGCGCCCTTTGACGCCTGCTTCCGGTTAGAGTAAACTTCCCTCAGGCAGAAATGAAACTTTACGAGTTTGAAGCCGGCGACCTGTTTCGACAGGAGGGTATACCTGTCCCCGACTTTATAGTCACCGATAGTCCCGCACGGGCGCGCCAGGCAGCAGAAAAAATTGGACCTCCCGTCGTGGTCAAGGCTCAGGTCCTGACGGGGGGTCGTGGGTTGGCCGGCGGCGTTCAGGTTGCTGAGTCTCCAGAGCAAGCAGAGCAAATGGCCCGTCGAATCCTGAAATCAACCATCAAAGGTCTGCCCGTGAGTAAGGTAATGGTGGTGAAGAAAGCGGAGGTGGCCAGGGAGTTCTACCTGGGCGTGACCATAGATGGCTTGATGGGTAGCCCGATGGTAATTCTGAGTACCGCCGGCGGTGTTTCCGTCGAAGAGACCGCCAGAACTCATCCTGAAATGGTTGTCTCAAGCCAGGTTTCCGTTATCTCTGGCCTGAGCCTGCCCGAGGCAGAGAAAATAGCGCAAAAAGCCGGGCTTGACAGCGAGGAATCAGCCCGGATAGCCGAGATTCTCCATGAACTCTACCACGTTTTCCGCAAGTACGACGCCACCATTGCCGAAATCAATCCGCTGGTACGTACCTTAAAGGGGGAATACCTGGCCCTTGACGCCAAGATGGAGATTGACGATTCCGCCCTGTTCCGCCATACTGACCTGTCAATATCGCCCGAGGACCGTATTGCCAGCCCGCTGGAGAAAAAAGGTCGCCAGATAGGGGTAACCTATGTGGAACTGGACGGCGAAGTCGGTATCATCTCCACCGGGGCGGGACTGGGCATGGCGACCATGGACATCGTCAGCCAGCGTTACCGACCGGCCAACTTTCTGGAGACTGGAGGTGGCATCTCTGAAGAATTACTTTACCGCGTTATGGAACTGGTTATGCAGAAGAAAGGCCTCAGGGCCGTGTTTATTAACCTCCTGGGTGGCATCAACCCTATCCACGAAGGCGCCAGGGGAATCGTCCGCTTCCTTCAAGAGCACCCGACAGATATTCCCATAATTGCCAGAGTAATGGGAAACCGCCAGGAGGAGACCCGGCAGATACTGAGTGCGGGAGGGGTTGAGGTGGTCACCGCGGTAGCCACGGAGGACTGTGTGGAACACCTTTTCCAGCGCCTGGAAGGAGGCAGATGAGCATCCTTTTAAATCGTGAGACCAGAGTGCTGGTGCAGGGCATCACCGGCCGTGTGGGTCAGGCCCAAACAAAGTGGATGCTGGAGTACGGGACGAATATTGTGGCCGGGGTAACCCCGGGGAAAGGCGGCGAAGAGGTGGAGGGAGTCCCGGTATATAATAGCGTTGCCCAAGCCGTCGCCGAGCGCGGAGCGGAGGCTTCGGTCTTTTTCGTGCCGCCAGCGGCCGTGAAAAATGCCGCCTTTGAGACCATAGATGCCGGCATCAAGCTTATTGTGGTGGTCACCGAGCACGTTCCGGTGCATGACGCCATGGAGATAAGGGCTTATGCATCAGGGCGCGACGTCCGCCTCCTGGGGCCGACCAGCCCGGGAATCATCACCCCGGGAGAGGCCAAGATGGGCATTATGCCCGGAAACATGTTCCAGCTCGGCCGAATCGGCGCCATTTCCCGAAGCGGTACCCTTGCCTACGAGATATGCGTCGACCTTGCCGCTGCCGGTCTGGGCCAGAGCACTGCCGTCGGTATGGGTGCCGACCCGGTGCCGTTTACCAATCTGTCCGAACTGCTCCGCCTCTTTGATGCCGACCCGGACACAGATATGGTCGTCATCATCGGCGAGGTGGGTGGCATGCAGGAAGAACATGCCGCCCGGTTCATCGCCAGCCAGATGACAAAGCCGGTGGTGGCCTACATCGCCGGCTACAGCGTACCGGAGGGAAAGCGCATGGGCCATGCTGGAGCCATCGTACAGGGCAACAAGGGAACAACGAAAAGCAAAATCAGCGCTTTTCAAGAGGCTGGCGTTGCGGTGGCGAAGTATCCACGGGACGTGGTGAAGCTGGTCCAGAACAAACTGGGGTAGTATCTCCAGGCTTTCCGGAATTGCTTATTTTATGAAAATATCAAATACCTCTTGCGTGCGGACTTCGTTTCCTCCGAGTGATGACCTGATATGAGCCAGCAATATCTGCGTATTGCCCTTTTGCTTGGCCTTGAAGTTAAAGACCTGATATAGCACGATGGTTCCATCTTCCTTGGTCTCAGTATCAACCTCATTCTTCAATAGCTCAAGCATCGATTCATCGTAGGTTTCCCGCCATATGTAGCCGGAATTCAGGTCAAACCCTCGCGCGATGGTAAACTCCTCGTTTACCTTTACTTCGATTTTCTCCACCGGCAGAAAGCCAAACTTGTTATTTGCTGCCTCTTCTTTTTCACCACAGCCCACCAGGAGCCCGATTACCATTATGGGTATCATTACCATCAGTATCAGTCTAGCCATTATTCCCCCTTTCCCACCGGCTGTTATTCTTATTAGCTGCCAAACAAAACATGAAACAAAACGGCGCCACCTATTTCAGGCTGATTCTGGCATCCACCACCCAGTACCCTTCCTCTCTCGCCATTACTTTCACCGGGTTGAAGTCCAGCTCCGCAATCTGGGGAATATCCTCGACCATGGCGGACAGCCTGAGCAGCAAATCCTGCACCGACCGGGTATCGCTGGGCGGTGCCCCTCGAAAACCCTCAAACAGGCTGGCCATTTTTATTGAGCTGACCATCTCGCTGGCATCCAGTTCGGTGAGCGGGTGCAGACGGAGGACAATGTCCTTTAACAGCTCCGCCTGTATGCCGCCCAGACCGAACATGATGAGCGGCCCGAACGTGGGGTCCTGCGTCACACCGGCAATTATCTCAATGCCACCCCGTATCATCCGCTGAATGGCAACGCCTTCCATTTCCGATTCCCGCCCGATGGCCGCCAGCTTGTTCTTGATGGTGTTAAATGACGACCTCACTTCATTTTCGGAGTTGAGGTCCAGCACCACGCCACCAACGTCGGTCTTATGCGTGATGGTGGACGAGTTCAATTTGACGACCACCGGAAATCCCGCCTGTGCTGCCAGAGTAGCTGCTTCGTCCGCGCTTCCGGCGACCGACATTCCAGCAATACGTATGCCATAACAGTTGAGCAGGTCTGCTATCTTTTCTGCGGGAAGCCAGAACGGTCTCTGCTTGTTCTGACTCATCGCCGTCTCGATGATGCGGCGTGCCTTTTCCCGTTTGATACCTTTTATGCGGGGTACGGAGCCCCTGGGTTTATTCATCAGCTCGCGGTACTCAATAGCTTTGGCCAGCGCCAGCACGGCATTTTCGGGGAACGGATAGCACGGCACAAAACTGCCTGCCTTCCCCAGCTTGGCCTTGAATCCCCTCTGCCCCATGAAGCAGGCCAGCAGAGGCTTTTTACGTCGCTGATAAAGAGGGCTGACACGCCGGATAGCGTCTTCCACCAGCGTTGAGTCGATAACCGCCGCCGGAACAAATACCGCCAGGACAGCATCAACGTTGTCATCTCCGGCCAGAACCCTCAGCGAACTTTCAAACTCGTCCGGGGTAACGCTGCCGGTAAGGTCCAGCGGATTGCCAATCCTGATGTCCCGTTTTATGAGCGGGCTCAGTTTATTCGCTGTTTCAGAAGAAAACTCGGCCAGGGTCAGCCCCTGTTGTGCCGAGGCGTCGGCGGCCAGAATTCCCGGCCCGCCCCCATTGGTCACGACAACCAGCCGTTTGCCGCGGGGGAGCGGCTGGTTGGAAAGCAGCGTGGCCACGTCGAACAGCTCCTGGATGCTGTTGACGCGAATGATACCCGCCTGGCGGAACAGGGCATCCGAGACCACTTCAGGCGTCGCCAGAGCGCCGGTATGCGACGAAGCGGCGCGGGAGCCGACCAGTGTCGCACCACCCTTGACAATGACAATCGGTTTTTTAGCTGAAACACGCTTGGCGATACGGCTGAACCTCTTCGGGTTACCGAACGACTCCAGGTAGAGCAGGATGACCCTGGTTGCCGGGTCATCCTCCCAGTACTGCAGCAGGTCATTGGAAGATATGTCGGCGCGATTGCCCACACTGACAAACCCGGAGATACCCATGTTGAGTTCACTGGCGTACTCCAGAATGACCATCCCCATGGCACCACTCTGAGAGAGAAAAGCGATATTGCCGCGGGGTGGATAAATGCGGGAAAAAGAGGCATTCAGTCGCACTTCAAGAGCGGTATTTATGATTCCCATGCAGTTCGGGCCCACCAGTCGCATCCCGTGGCCCAGCGCGATATCCCGCAACTCTTCCTCGTGGGCGGCCCCCTCCGGTCCCCTTTCCTTGAACCCATCGGTGATGACAATGATGGCACGCACGCCCTTTTGACCGCACTCATCCGCCACACGGGCAACAAACTGCGTGGGCACGATGATCATGGCCAGGTCAACCTCGCCCGGGACATCAAGTATGGACGGATAGGCTTTTACCGCCATTATGGCATCCGCCTTCGGGTTAACCGGGTACACGACGCCGGTATATCCGCCTTCCATGATATTCTGGAAAACGAGTTGCCCGATGCTGCCCGACTGCCTTGAAGCACCGATAACCGCTATTGAGCGTGGTTCCAGAACATGGCGTATTGAAGCCACCGTTGACAGGCGCTCCCTTTCCGCCTCTTTCCTTTCCACCCGCCGGCTCCTGGCTATGGGAATGGTAACGTGGTAGACACCACCTCTCAGTTCGCTTTCAATGTGAAACCCGTAATCCTTGAGCACGGACATCATGCGTTCGTTTTCGGCGAGAATATCACCCTCAAAAACGGCGATGCCGTTATCACGGGCAACATTCGCCAGCCACTCGATAAGCTGGGTGCCGATTCCCTTGCCGTGGTAGGCATCCTCGATGGCAAAAGCAACCCTCGCCGAGCGCTTATCCGGCAGGCGGTAATAACGCCCGATGGCAATGATTTCCTTGCGCTGCTCCCCCTGCACTTCACCAACCAGGGCAAAGGTATTCCTGTAGTCCACGGTACAGAATCGCAGGGCGTCCTCAGGCCCCATCTCACCCGGGTCACGTTGAAAGCGAAGGTATTTGGTATGCTGGCTTTGTCGCTGGAAAAAGGCGAGCCAGCGCTCGGCGTCATCCCGGCGTATCGGCCTCAGCAGTATCCTGGAACCGTCTTTCAGCAGGACTTCGGTCTCATACTGAGACGGGTATGTTGAATTCGTTGCCGCCGTCATCTTGTCTCAAACATCTCCCCTGTTATTGACCACATATATATCATAAATCAGTGCTGGCAAGTAGTAAAGTTCACCGGTTTTCTGGTTTGCCATTTCCAGTGCCAGATAGCATAATTAAAAAGGCTCTCCAGAGTTGCAGAATTAATACAATAAGGGAGGAATTACCACGCCAATGAACAAGAAGAAGGTTGGTTTCATCGGTCTGGGTACGATGGGTAAAGCTATGGCAACGAATATTGCCCGGGCCGGTTTCCCGCTTACCGTTTTCGATGTCTTAAAAGAACCCCTGGCCGTGATGGAAAAGCTTGGCGCCAGGGTAGCTAAAAGCGCCAGAGAGGTCGGCGAGGAGAGCGATACGGTCGTCGTCATGGTGCGCGATTACCAGCAGGTAAAAGACAGTCTTTTCCCTCCAGATGGCGCACTCGGGGGCATGCGCAAAGGTACCACACTGATAATTACGAGCACGATTACCCCACAGGAAGTGGTCGAAGTGGAGAACGTTGCCTATCAGCATGGCGTATCGGTTATCGATTCACCGGTCAGTGGTGGGCGGACAAAAGCAGAAGACGCCTCGCTGGCATTGATGGTGGGCGGGGATGATGCCGTGGTGAAGGAGAACGATGACATCCTGAAAGCTATGGGAAGCAATGTTTTCCACGTGGGAAAGGTGGGGCAGGGACAGGCAATGAAAATAGTCAACCAGATTCTGGTCAGCGCCAACATCGTCTCAGTGGCCGAGGCGATGGTCATGGCGGAGAAGCTGGGCATCAACCTCCAGACCATGTATGACGTTATTACCAGAAGCGCCGGCACCAGCGAGGTACTGCAACGGATGGGCCCACAGATGCTCGCCAGGGATTTTGCCCCCAGGGCGACCGTGGACATCCTTATCAAGGATACGGGCATTATAATGGACAGCGCACGGGCGCTGGAGATACCACTCCCAGTATTTGGCACTGTCTATCAGATTTACCGCATGGCCAGAGCCCGCGGCTTTGGCCCGAAAGATGCCACCTCAGTTTTTCAGCTTCTGGAGGAATTCGCCGGCCTGTAGTCTGAAATATGGGTCAAGTGCCCCGGGGTTGACTCAGGGCTCTTCCGGCCTGACCAGCAGGTACCCCACGCCGGCCCGGGTGAGGACAATCTTCGGGTCGCTGGGGTCCGATTCAAGCTTGGTTCGCAGGCGGCGTATATGCACCCTGAGGCTATCGGCGGCATCAGGATAGTCCACACCCCACACCGCCTCCGCCAGCCTCGAATGAGTAACCACCCGCCCGGCATTCTTCATCAGGTGGGTCATGATGGAGCCTTCGGTGGGCGTCAGTTTTATCTCCTTTTCCCGGTAAAAAAGCTGGCCGGTGGAGGGGTCAAGCTGCAATTCACCGCAAACCAGAGGTGCTCCCTCGGTAATGGCACCGCGCCGGCGGGTAACCAGCTTTATGCGGGATAAAAGCTCCATCTGGCGAAAGGGTTTAATGACGTAATCATCGGCACCCCACTCCAGCCCTTTGACGATGTCAGTTTCGTCCGACCTTACCGTCAGAATCAGAATAGGCACATCTGAGAAAAGGCGGATACGTTTCAATACTTCAAAACCGCTGATATCGGGCAGCCCAAGGTCCAGAATAATGACATCCGGGTTCTCCGCCTGGAGCAGCTCGATTCCCCTCTCCCCGAGGTGAGTATTCAGCAACTTCGCATCAGGCCAGCTTATCTGGATTGTCAGGGATATGGCCTCCACAATTGCCTGGTCATCTTCAATAATGAGAATTTTCATGATTTATTTCCTGTGCCAACTTTCTCCTTCTGGCTGCTTTTTGTCAGCGGTATGGAAAAACCAAAAGTGCTGCCTTTACCCTTCTCACTCTTTACCCATATCCGTCCCCCGTGAAGTTCCACCAGCGTCTTGGACAGGCTCAAACCAAGACCCAGGCCGCTCAATCGCTCTCGATCACTCTCGAGAGAGCGGTATGGCTCAAACAGTAATTTCTGATCGTCCTGGCTTATCCCGACGCCGGTATCCTGAACTTCCACCACCAGATTATCACGCTCCACCCTGGCTTTCAAGGTTATCTTACCTCCCGGATGCGTAAACTTGACCGCATTGTTCACCAGATTGAGCGCGATCTGCTGGAAACGCTCTTCATCAGCCACGATAACCGGCAGTGAGTCTGGTAACTGTGCGACAAGTGTCTGGCCGTTGCGCATGGCAACCGGTGTCTCCTCGTCAAAAACCCGCTGCAAAAGCCGCCTCGGATCCATTGGTTCTGGATGCAGCCTCAGCATACCGACTTCTCCTTTGGCCAGGTCGAGAAGTTCGTCAATTCGCCGATTCAGGTTGTTTGCTCCCTGATTGATGTTTTGCGCCAGGCCATGCAATGGCTCATCTTTCAGTTTTTGCAACAGCAGTTCACTTGATGCCATTACCGGCGTAATCGGTGTTTTGAGTTCGTGAACCAGCGCCCTGGTAAATTCTATCCGCTTTTTTATTTCTGCTTCCAGTGTTTGTCGCAGCGCCCGCTCCTTATTGTAAAGCTCCTGCAGTTTATCTTCCGCCTTCCGGCGCTCGGCAATATCCCGGGCTACTCCCAGAATGCTGATGACACGTCCCTTCTGGTCCCGGAGTGCGGACATTATCGCCTCAACCCAGACTGTGGAACCGTCCCGGCGCTTTACCTCAAACTCAAACGTTCTCGACCGGGTCAGGTCTTTCATCTCCCCGCCTTCCCTGGCCACTTCCTCGGCAAAAACGCTCATCTCATGCTTGAAGGAGGCAGGAGTAAGAATTTTGTCCATAGACAGCGACAGGAATTCTTCAACACTGTGCCCGGTAAGCCGCGCCACCGACGGGCTGACATAGGTCAGTTTCAGATTAACGTCCATGACATAAATGACATCGGTGGCATTTTCAGCGAGCAGGCGATAGTGCTCCTCGCTTTCCCGCAGTTCACTCTCCGCCTGTTCCATAGCCGCCAGTAGACCGTTGATGGTGCCCGCCAGAACGGAGAGTTCATCCGCTCCCGGCATTGATACCCTGGCCGTAATATCACCGCTGGTGCCGATGCTCTGGATACCGTTGCTCAGGCGGGTCAGTCTGGATAGCACCTGTTTTTCCAGAAGCAAAATGGTCACGATGCCAAATATGAGCCCGGCGCCAACAATCATCAGCATCAGATAGGCGATGGCTACATCCTGCTCATAAATGCTGACCGAACCCGCGCCGGTACCATCGTTATTGAGCAGGAGATTTTCGGAGAGGAAATAGAGAATCACGATGAGGCCGAGGAACATCGTGCCGACAATGATTCTTGTTTTTCTGCGCAGATTCATCACGCGACCTTTAATTTCTCAGTATCAGCCTTTTCCTTCAATACCAATCATTGATTTCAGATTAGCACCAGTGTAGAGTTATGTCAACACCGTTCCATCAGAACTTACCTTTAAGCCTCTCGTAGGTCTCAGCGAGGGCTTCCGGCAGCACCTTGACATCGGCCAGAATCGGCATGAAGTTGGTATCCCCCTGCCAGCGCGGCACAATATGGGTATGAATATGGTCGGCAATGCCCGCGCCGGATACTCCTCGCAAATTCATACCGATATTAAAACCTTCCGAGTTATACTCCTGACGCAGCACCTTAACACATTGACCGACGATTTCAAAATGCTCGTTTCTCTCTTCCTCAGTAAGTTCCTCGAGGTAAGCCACATGACGGTAAGGCGCCACCATCAAATGACCCGGGTTATAAGGGTAGCTGTTCAGGATGACAAAGTTTTTACTTCCCCGGTAGAGGATGTAGTTCTGCACATCGTCGTTCTGGCCGGGGTTTTCACAGAGGAAACAGCCCTTCGGTTTTTTCATTCTGATAAACTGTATACGCCACGGTGCCCAGATTCGTTTCATAAAGCGCTCCTTATTTGTTCACTCGCTGCTATTTTAATCGGCGAATCTCAACGCGTCAACGCAACGAGCGACGTTTTCTATTTAACCTTTGACTTCTACCACACTTAATACTAAATGGTATAATGACAGTAAATAAATGAGGTGATGACTATGACCACCCTGGTCAGCGATAACAGCTTGCAGATAGAACAGCTCCAGCTGGGGTCTTTTGGCACCAACGCCTACATTCTTCTCTGCCAGGAAACAAAAGAGAGCGTGGTCGTGGACGCTCCTGCCGAAGCAGATAAACTCGTTGCCAGGTTAAAGGACACCACCCCCAGATATATTTTGCTCACCCATTCCCACATGGACCACATCGGAGCACTGGACCAGTTACGCTCCGAGCTTAAAATTCCGCTGGCGGCTCACGCCGCGGACTCCGGAATCCTGTCCTCACCACCGGAGGTGATGCTCGAAGATGGCGATACCGTCGACTTTGGCAAGATTCAGGTTGCCGTCTGGCATACGCCCGGTCACACCCCGGGCAGCCTGTGTTTCAGGACAGGTAATTACCTGCTCTCGGGAGACACCCTTTTTCCCGGTGGGCCGGGTAAGACAAGGACGCCAGCCGACTTCGCGCAGATAGTTAAATCAATCACGGAAAAGATATTCACACTGGATGACAGCACGCAGGTTTACCCGGGGCACGGAGAGCCCACTATTTTACAAAAAGAAAAAGACGAATTCCGCATCTTCTCTTCCCGTCCCCACCGCCCGGGTTTCTGCGGCGATGTTCTCTGGCTTACCACCTGATGGTGAATTCAGCTACCAGAGAATTTCCTCACGGTGAAAGGCCTCGGCGAGCTCATACTCTGTTCCCTTGGCCCGGTCCTTTGCCCACTGCCTGAGCCTTTCCTCCAGGTCCGGTAGACGGTCATTGCCCACCTGGCTTTCGTGACAGCGCAGGGCTTTCAACTTGATTTGAAACGTATCCGTGATATCAGAGCGGTGATTGATATTGTCGGCGATTGTCCACAGCCAGACTTCCTTCACCTTGTGCGGCTTCAGCCCTTCCGACAGCAGGTCCGGATAGGCAAGGTGGTCCCTGGCATAGGGAAAAACAGCGTCCAGAACCACCCGACCGGTAATCCTGTGGTCGCGGTGCCAGATGTACCTTCGATACGGGTCAGCCGAGACGACGATGTCCGGTTGGAACGTCCTTATCAGCCGGACAATCTCTTTGCGGAACTCAGGCGTATCTTCCAAGCTCTGGTCTGCGTGGCGCAGAAAAACGACTTCCCGTACTCCCAGCACTTTCGCGGCACAGAGCTGCTCTTGTTCCCTGGTTACAGCCAGCTCCTCCGGTTTCACGCTGTAATCACTGGTACCTTTATCACCGTTGGTACAAACCGCATAGACAATTTCCCTGCCTTCTGCCACCCATTTAGCCACCGTCCCCGCCACACCGAATTCGGCATCATCCGGGTGCGGTGTGATGACAAGAACATAGGCTTTTTTCACTGACATTGGGGAATCTCCTTGTTTCTGAGGTACTAATTAGCATTGTATAACATCGGAGTACTTGTTACAATTTTGAAATGGGGATATGTCACGATGAGTCAGCCGACCTATAAAATCAGGAATTACCAGGCTTCAGATTTCGATGGGTACGTGAACTTGCATATTGAAACGGCAAGGCTAGACCGGTCAGGGTGCTGTACATCGCGGGAAATGCTCCGGGAAAGCTTGCAGCGGCCTGTCTACAACCCGGAAAAAGACCTTTTCATCGCCGAGGCATCCGGGAAAATCGTCGGTTTCCTGAATATCACGCCGGAACTTATCACCCGTCGGGTCCTGCTTGGCTGCCTTGTACATCCCGAGCATCGCCGTACAGGTCTGGCGAAGCGACTTCTTGAGCTGGCCACCCGGCGTGCCAGAGAACTGCGGGCCACTATGATTCACGTCAGTGTGCCAGAGAAAAACAGCACCGCTAGAGAGGTGCTTTCCCGACTTGGCTTCAGCGTGGTCAGGCATTTCCTCGAAATGAGCCTGTCCCTTAGCAATCTAAAGCCGTTGGATACGTCCAGCAATGAATTTGCCCTGCGCCACCTGCACCGCGGAGAAGAAGGGATACTGGCCAACCTCCAGAACCTCTGCTTTACCGACACCTGGGGCTTCAACCCAAACACGCCAGAAGAAATCGCCTATTCTTTAAGCCTGAGCCGTGCCTCGGCAGAAGATGTTGTCCTCGCCTATGATGGTGACCGACCCGCCGGCTACTGCTGGACGAAAATAAACGGTGATAAGAGTTTGGAAGCGGGCGGGGAAAAGGGGCGCATCCTCATGCTTGGTGTCGATCCTGATTACCGGGATAAAGGCATCGGTAAGCTGACGCTAGAGGCGGGACTGTCCTACCTTAAAGATAAAGGGATTAGGGTCGTGGAATTAACGGTGGACAGTGAGAACCAACCCGCCTGCTCGCTATACAGAGCAGCCGGTTTTGAGGTACAGGCTCGCAGCCCCTGGTATGAAAAGCAGATTGACTAGTCAGCCGTGCCATTAACCAGCAGGTCACGGCATTCACGGGCTACGGTCCCGGCGATATTCGGCCAGCTAAACGGCGCCAGTGAGGCCCGTGCCATCGTTGCCAGATGCGCGGCATTATCCGACCGGGAAAGTGCCAGCATTATATTATCCGCCAGGCTTCGGGGGTCATTGTCCGCCACCAGATACCCGGTTTCACCGTGCCTGATAATGCTTTCCGCACCGCCCACTCTCGTCGCCACCACCGGCGTGCCGCAGGCAAGTGATTCCAGCGCCACCAGACCGAAGCTTTCATAATATGACGGAACAACGCAGACATCGGCTGCGCTGTAAAAGAGCGGCAAATCAGACTGCTTTATCAATCCCATAAAGTCAATGGAGTTCCCTATCTGGAGTTCCCCTGCCAGCTTCCTCAATCGCCCAATTTCATGCTGGCTGTTCTCTCCACCACCAATTATCAGCAGTCGCGGCCGGTAACCATTTTTAAGGTGAGCCATGGCCATCATCAGCCGGTCGATGCCCTTGAGCGGTTCAATGCGCCCGACAAATATAACGGTCTTATCACCGTTTAGCCCGAGTTGTTTTCGAGCCGATTGTTTCTCTACCGGTTTGAACATATTCAAATTTACACCGCAGGGGATTACCCTGACTCTTTCCGCCGAAGCGTCATAGTGCCGTATCAGGTCTTCCTTTTCTTTCTCGGTAGCCGCGATAACGCGCTGGCAATTTCTGACCACAGCATGTTCCGTTTTGATGCGGAGTTCAGGCTCCCTGGCCCCCACACCCACCGCGTTTTTCACCGCGCCGAGAGTATGGAACATGACCATGTGAGGCACCTGCCACCATTTCTGCAGACGTCTTCCCACCCAGGCCGACAACCAGTAGTGACTGTATATCAGGTCATAGTGCAGGCGATTACTGCTTCGGAAATCCTCGAGGCGTAAGGCAAAATCAGGGAGGTGGGGATATACTGCCAGCTTATGTATTTCCTCATCTTCGCCTGCCCTGAGATGAATGAGGCGAGCATTCTGCCCCAGTTCATATATCATCCTGTCATTAGGGTCGTGGGCTCTGGTATAGACGTCAACTTTATGCCCCAGTTTGCCCAGCTCACGGGCCAGTTCCAGGACATAGACACTCATACCACCGGTGTCTCTGGTGCCCAGCCTGCCCACCGGGCAGCTATGCGCACTGAGCATGGCAATCCTTAGCGGTTTATGAACTGGCAAAATAGGTCTCTCCTTGTGCCCTCATTTAATCGTCATCCGGCAACGGTACAATCTGATTTCACCGCCCCCCAGCTGATACTTGTATTTCTCGGCTCCCTTGAGGAAGTCCCACTTCTTTCTGCCCCGTTCAATGCTCTCCTTGATGCAGAGCACCTTGGAAAGCAGACCAGCACTCAAGGAATTGTACCGGGGGTCGTAGGCGCTGTTATACAGGTACATCGCCTGCTCGTATTCAAAGCCCATTATCATTGACGCGGGATGCGATTCCACTTCAAGGATACCATATCGCAGCAGTTTTATCTTCGCCATGGCCTCAGCCAGTGACCGGAAAAACACCTCCATCTGCGCTGTCATGAAATCCGCCTTCTCTTCACGGCTCAGGGAAAAGAGCTTCAAGAAGGTATCGGTCAGGCCACCGACATCCTCCGGACTGGCTTCCTGACAATGATAGTGTACGTCTCCGGCTCCCCACAGCCTTCTCAGCTTGCGCCTTACTTCATGGCGCTGTTTCTTATCCAGGCCGTCGAGGTATGCCTCCCAATCAGCGGGCAGGTCCATCTCCACGGTCACATCCTCTTCCTGGCAGTTTACAGCACCGCCCCGATTCTCGACCACGTTTACCAGATTCGTCATCACACTTGAGTCCGGCCTTACTGCATTCAGGTCGAGCTGGTTGACACCTTGCCGGGCCAGGTCATCGAGCAATACCTCGTAGAATTCAGTTTCCCGGCCAGGCACGACGATGAAGTCCTGGTAATCGCAGACGTCAGGGCTACCCACGAAGCGGGCTTCCCCATCTTTGAGGTGGAGCGGCGCGATGCCGATAATATCTGACTTGTCCCGCACCGCCGTCAGATACAACTCCGTCTCTGGCTGAAAAGTGCGCCACCAGGTTTCCAGCCATGACGGTAAGACAAAAATTGAACCCCACTTCAGGCCGGAGCTAGATTCATTCCAGTATGAAGTGAGGCGGTCGAAACTCTCCCGGGTAACGGTAAAGTTCATATTCGGCTAACAGTGTATCACCTTGCTCTGCTTGAAATCAATTCCAACGGAATGGTGCTACTTTTTCGGTTTTTCAGTTTTACTTTTAGCGCCGTATCGGTATTCCTTGGGTCGGCCAAAATCGTGGAAAAACGACTTTACATGCGCTCTGGTTTCAGATGACAGCGTCTTCACTTTCTGCGGCAGCTTTGAGATATCGAGCGATGAGACCCGTGCGTTAAAACCGGACAGGTCTGGCGCTGGTATTGAAGCCAGTTTCTGGCCGTAGCCAGTTATTTTCTGGCGGTCGAGTGAGAAAAACCAGATATATAAAGCAGAAAGACCCGTTTTCTCCAGCAGCAAAAGCATAACGGAGGTGATAACAATGCTGGATAGCACCACACCGTAGGTCAAGCTTTTAATCAGTTCCCCGCCGACTACCCCCATCTGAACCGGAATGATCGCCAGGACGGCGGCGGCCAGACCTTTCGGCACCATGATGGCCACCAGGGAAGCGTCCCTGGCCGGTATTGATTTTCTTACCGTCACTTTCACGGCCGGGATACGCAGCAAAAAGATAGCCGCGGTGAAAATCAGTGACAACTGAATGAGCCATCCGCTGATCAACTCCATGGAGATACCAAGGTACACGAAGAAAAACGTTTTCAGCAGGAAAGCGACCTCACTGAAGAAGGCTTTCTCTGTAGAGCTCAGGCCTTCAGCTTCACTGGGTTGAGCTCTCCGAAATATGTAGAAACGAATGGATTCCACGTTGCCGATGGTGATGCCGAAGGCCAGCGCAGCAATGGGCCCGTTGAAATCCAATATCTCGACCACGCCATAGATGATGAAAACGAAGGCCGCCGTGGTGAACATGGCGTTTTTTATGGCGTGGATGTGATTCAATAGCCTCGACCAGATGAAGGCGCCAGTAACACCAAATACCACCGCCACCAGGAACTTCGCAATCAGGTCGCCAGCAATCGCGGCCAGCTGGAACTCACCCTGAAGATAGGCCTCAACGAGGGCGATGGTGATGACGATACTGAGCACATCGTTGACCGATGATTCAAGAGATAGCATCGTCTGGCTGTCCTTCCTCATCCGGAGCTGCTTTACCATGGGTATGACGACAGCTTCCGATATCGAGCCAACGATGGCGCCCAGAATAAAGGCCGGAATTAGCTCCAGGTCAGTGAGCCAGAGAGCAATTCCAGCGACCGCCCCCATTGACAGGAAAAAGGTTACGGTAGCGAGGGCCATAGCACCACCTACCGCCGAGCGCAGACTCATCAGCTCCAGAGCGGTACCGCTCTCGAAGAGAATGATAATCAGTGTTATTGTGGTTAATACCGGCCCCACGGTGCCGAAATTCGCCGGTGAAACCAGGCCCAGAACCGGCCCGACACAGACACCGATGGTGATTAACAGCAGAACGTCAGGGACTCTGGTTCGACTGAAAATGGCGGTGAAGAGATGGGCCAGAAAGACCAGGACGCCGACGAAAACAATTACGGGCGCAATATCCTGCATTGATGCCGTACCTTTTTACTTCAATAATGGATACTTTAGGTAGATGAGTCCGCTTTGTCAAGAGCCGCTTTTGTTTTCAACGCGTCAATATAGTATAATTCATCTGGTTCTTTGATTGGAGGAAGGGTTCTGTTATGAGTAAAAAGTCTCTGACTGATGTTAAAACATTTATTGAAAACGTAAATAAGAAAGACAAGCGCAACGGCTTGAAGATACAATTTCCCTGGATGAAACGGAAAGGGAAATCGAGCCAGTAGACGCCAAACCTTATTTGTGACGGCTCATCGCCGGCTCAAAGGGATGCCCCCTGCGAGCAAAATCAGGTTGATAAGTATCTGAAGCGCCAATTTCCTGCACCCAGCCGTTTTCTATCCCCAGTTCATCCAGCAGCCCGGTGACCTCTTCATATTCCTGCTCATTGATTCTACGGCTAATCAAGGGTACCTGCGAAGCACGGTGGGCAGGATAATATTGCGCCATAACGCTGACCGTCACCGACGGAGAAACCTCGTTTACCAGCCAGGACAGCGATTCGCGACTGCCCGCCAGGCCGTCGGGCAATATTAAGTGTCGCAAGATTAAACCCCTTTGCGCAATGCCATCTTCATCCACCACCAGATTGCCGACCTGCCGATACATCTCCTTAATCGCGTCTCTGGCACGCTCAACATAGTCGGAGACCCGTGAGAACTTTCGCCCCCACTTATTCGAGGCATACCTGAGGTCGGCAAGGTAAACACTGACCACGCCCTCAAGCGCTTTTAAGGTATCCACCGAGTCGTAGCTGCTGGTGTTATAGACCAGGGGTAGGCGCAGGCCCGAAGGCACCGCTGCCAGCAACGCCTTCACTATTTGCGGGACGAAATGAGACGGCGAGACCAGGTTGACATTATGACAGCCCAGCTCATTCTGGAGGTAAAGCATGTATTTGGCCAGCGTCTGATGGTCAACCTGCTTGCTCTGCTGTGCCCTGTGGTTCTGGCTTATCTGATGGTTCTGGCAATAAGCACAGCGCAGGTTGCAGTTGCCGAAGAAGATGGCTCCCGAGCCTTTGTCTCCGGATATGGCCGGTTCCTCGCCGTGGTGTGCACAAACCGCGGCAACTACCGGCAGACGGCCGGAATGGCAGAAACCCGGTTCATTTTCCAGTCGGTTTACGCCGCACCCCCGCGGGCAGATATCACAGGAACGCAACCGCGTCTCCAGCGCCCGGGCGCGCCGCTCCAGTTCACCAGATTGGTACAGGGCAACATATTCCGGCTCCACCATTAACCTCAAGCAGCTACTCCGTTTTATGTTTTACTTCAAGCGTCAGTTTATCCAGACCCAGTATTTCCACGTTTTCCCCTGCGGCAACATCCCCGTCCACCGACTTTGCCTTCCAGTACTCACCTTCAACCTTTACCGTTCCCTTCGGTGTCAGTGGTTCCATGACCTCGCCCACATGGCCAATCATGCCCGCTGAGCCGGTAACCTGCCTGGCGCGAAAAGTGGGTATGACCAGTTTATGAGTGATGAAGACTATGCCACCAAGCAACAAGGCCACCACAACCGCTGTCCAGAGAGGAATCCTGACTTTGAAGAACCACAGCGCTCCCAGCACCAGGGCAATGGCAATCGCCTCATCCATGAGCAGGACAGCGATTTTAAGCCAGTCTTTAATTGTTCGCTTGGCGCTCTCTTTCGCCATGCCCTGACTACCTCTCCCGGTTACCCCGATATAACAGCAAGTCTATTCCTGGAGGTCAAACTGCCACTGGCACCAGTACTCCTGCGGATGTGCGTCCGGAGGACAGGATACACAAGTCATCCTGATCTTGGGATTAATAATTTCTATATAGGAGTTGAGAAACGCCAGACCCACTGACTTGCAGGGGAATTCACCCCTCCTGTCCCTTAGCCTTGCTTTCTGCGGCGGACAGTCGGTGAAACGCAGCACCGCATGCTCATCGGTAAGCTCAATCGCCTCGGGTTTGAAAACGTTCAGCACCGGGTCGAGCTCGATAACTCTGATAAGCCGGCGCACCGGGCTGCTTTCCTTTACCGGCAGGTATTTCAACACCCTTCTTGCCTGCACCAGACATAATTTCCGCCAGACCTCGATATCTATTTCCAGAGCCGCATCAATGCCGTATTTCTCCTCCACCAGCGTGAACCAGAGGCCATCAAGGGTATAGGCACCTCTTGAGCACAACTCCACCAGTTTTTCCGCCGGAATTTGAGAATATTCGGGTTTACTCATTTGTTATACCTCTCCAGGGCTTCAGTGAAATTCATCTGTCCTCCTGCTTCTCTATCTTGGCCCAGGTATCCCGTAACGGCACCGTCCGGTTGAATACGATTTTCCCGGCCGATGAATCGGGGTCGACGCAGAAATAGCCCTGCCTCTCGAACTGGTACCGACTTCCGGGTGTTGCCCCGGCAAGGCCGGATTCAACACGACACGAGGTCAATATTTCCAGGGAATCGGGATTCAAATAAGCCTTGAAATCAGCTCCTTCCGCCACATCAGTCGGGTCTTCCTTGCTGAAAAGGTGCTCGTACAGGCGTACTTCAGTTTCGAGTGCGTGCTCAGCCGAAACCCAGTGCAGCGTTGCCTTGACCTTCCGTCCATCCGGGGAATCACCACCTTGCGTGGCCGGGTCATAAGTGCAGCGCAGCTCAATCACCTCTCCGCTCTGTTTGTCCTTAACCACATCCGTACAGGTGATAAAGTACGCGTATCTCAGCCGTACCTCACGGCCTGGCGCCAGACGGAAGAACTTCTTCGGAGGGTCTTCGCGAAAATCCTCCCGTTCAATATACAGCACGCGCGAAAATGGCACCTTTCGTGTCCCCGCACCGGGGTCTTCGGGGTTATTCACCGCATCCAGTTCTTCCACCTGACCTTCCGGATAGTTTTCAATGACCACTCGCAGCGGGCGCAGCACGCCCATAACGCGTGGAGCTTGCTTGTTCATCTCCTCACGGAGGTTGTGCTCAAGCAAGGCGATATCAACCGTACTGCCGGTCTTCGCCACCCCAATGCACCGAGCAAAATTACGGATTGACTCCGGCGTGTAGCCACGCCTGCGCAAACCCGATATCGTCGGCATACGCGGGTCGTCCCAGCCGCTCACATACCCTTCCCGTACCAGCTCCAGAAGCATACGCTTGCTCATCACGGTGTAGGTGAGGTTGAGTCGGGCAAATTCAATCTGCCGGGGATGATAGACGCCCAGTTCGTCCAGAAACCAGTCGTATAGTGGACGATGGTCTTCAAATTCCAGCGTGCAGATGGAATGGGTAATCCCTTCGATGGAATCCTCAAGGCCATGGGCCCAGTCGTACATCGGGTAGATGCACCACTTATCGCCCGTGCGGGGGTGCTCGGAGTGCAGAATGCGGTACATGACCGGATCGCGCATATTCAGGTTCCGAGAAGCCATGTCAATCTTCGCCCGGAGCACGCGTGAGCCGTCCGGGAATTCGCCGGCCCGCATACGCTCGAACAGGTCGAGGTTTTCCTCGATGGAACGGTTTCGGTACGGGCTCTCTTTGCCTGGCCGGGTCAAGGTGCCACGATAGTCTCTAGTCTCATCCGCGCTCAGTTCATCAACATAAGCCTTGCCAGTTTTAATCAACTGCACAGCATATTCGTACATTTGCTCAAAGTAGTCCGAGGCATAGTATAGCCGGTCCTCCCAGTCAAATCCCAGCCAGTGCACATCTTCGATGATTGAATCGATATATTCCTGTTCTTCCTTGATGGGATTGGTATCGTCGAACCGCAGATTGCAAAGGCCGTTGTACTCGGCAGCAATGCCGAAATTCAGGCAGATGGATTTGGCGTGTCCGATATGCAGATAGCCGTTCGGCTCTGGAGGAAACCGGGTATGGACCCGACCGCCGTACTTATTGGTTCGGAGGTCTTCATCGATAATATCCTGAATGAAATTGCGAGATGGTTCAGAACTGGTTGTGGTCATATTCGCAGGACCGTCCCGTTGATTTCTCCTCTTTGTTCAATATTAGCACGCATCGTAATATTAGAAAACGCCTTGAGCCGTCTATTCCTATCCCGGCAAATTTCAGTTATTTCCCAGCTTTCCCACCGCGACTCTTATCCTCTCCAGGCATCTTTCTTTACCCAGCACCATCATCGTCTCAAAAAGAGGAGGGGCAGCCGTGCGGCCGGTGGTAGCTACGCGAAGCGGGCTGAAAAGTTGCCCCGTCTTGAGCCCCAGTTCCTCAGCCAGGGGCCGAAGCGTGCCTTCCAAAGAATCATGGTCAAAGCTCTCCAGCAATGATAGCCTTTCCTGAGCGACTTTCAATGCCTTGAGTGTAATTTCGACAGTCATCTTCTTACCCATCAGCAACGATGCGTCATATTCCAGTTCATCGAGAAAGAAGAAGTCAGCATATGTCGCCGCCTCCGCCAGCGTGTTTATCCGCTCCCGAACCAGTGGCACAATCTGGCTCACGTATTCTTCAGATACAGGTCTTTTCACCGCTTCAGGCAATCCGCTTTCCAAAAACGGCATGATTTTCCGCAGCAACTCTTCGTGGCTCAGCTCCCGCAGAAAAACCCCGTTCATCCAGTCGAGCTTTTCGTGATTGAAAATAGCCGCCGTTTTGCTGATGCGTTCCAGCGAAAAGTGCTTCACCAAGTCATCCCTGGCGATGATATCAGTCTTGTCGTCCAGCGACCAGCCGAGCAGGGCCAGAAAGCTCACCATGGCCTCGGGGAGGTAGCCCTGCTCACGGTACTCGATGATAGATACGGCACCGTGCCGTTTGCTCAGCTTGGAGCGGTCCGGGCCCAGTATCATCGGCAGGTGGGCCAGTTGCGGCATTTCGTAGCCCAGCGCCTGGTAAAGAAGCTTATGGCGCGGGACGCTGGACAACCATTCCTCGGCTCGCAATACATGGCTTATCTCCATCAGATGGTCATCGACCACGTTGGCCAGGTGATAGGTCGGGTAACCATCTGATTTGAGCAGGACATAGTCATCCAGGAGGCTGTTCTCCACCGTAATCTCTCCCCAGATGATATCACTGAAGCTGGCCTGTCCCTCAAGCGGCATTTTGAACCGCACCACCGGAGTGATACCTTCGGCTTCTTTCTGCGTGCGCTCTGTCTCGCTCAGGTCACGGCAGCGCCGGTCGTAGCCGGGCGATTGCTTTCTTTTTTGCTGCTCGGCACGCATTTCCGCCATGCGCTCCGGTGAGCAGTAGCAGCGATAAGCATCGCCCTGCTCGACCAGTCTATCAGCCGCCTCGCGGTAGAGGTCAAGTCGCTGCGACTGAAAATAAGGGCCATACTTGCCTCCCACCTCCGGCCCTTCGTCCCAGTCAAGCCCCAGCCAGCGCAGGCCGTCCAGTATGGCATCCAGCGCCCCCTCCACTTTGCGGGCAACGTCCGTGTCCTCGATGCGGACAATGAAAGCGCCGCCGCTGTGGCGGGCAAAGAGCCAGTTGAACAGCGCCGTCCGGATATTTCCCACGTGGGGGAAACCGGTGGGGCTGGGCGCAAAGCGGACTCGTACTGGCTGGTTCACAGGTTCATCCTTGCGTTTTATTCTCAAGTGAATTCAGCTTTCGCTCCAGTTTCTGTATCTTCTTGCCCGCCCACACTATGAAACCAATGACCAAAAGGCTCATCACCGTGAAGGAGAGGACGATAAGCTGAAAGCCAATGTCTGGTTTATTCAGCCAGACCAGATACCCAACCAGAACACCCCCAATGACGGGATTGATTATGGCCAGTATTAAGCCGATTACCACCAGCGCGTCCATTTATTATACTTCCCTTCTGTTTTATATCAACCATTCTACCATCTGGCTGGCTGGCATTCTAGGCAACATTCACGAGCGCCTGCGCCAAATCCTCTGGCAATTCTGAGCTGAACTCCACATACTCCCCGCTTGATGGCAGCCTGAACCCGAGGCGGCAGGCGTGCAGGAACTGCCGCGAAAGATGCGCCGACCTCACACCGTAAACGGCGTCGCCGACGACCGGGTAGCCGATTGCCGCCAGGTGCACCCGTATCTGGTGGGTACGGCCTGTCTCCGGCGCGACTTCAAGAAATGTATAGCCATCTATATATTTAACGACATGATATTGCGTGCGTGCCGGCCTGCCCTCCTTCACCACCGCCATCCGTTTTCGGTTCTTAGAATCACGTCCGATGGCCGCGTCGATAATGCCTTTCTCTGGAGTGAGGCGTCCCTTCACCAGCACCAGGTATGCCTTGACCACGGAACGCGTCCGGAACTGCTCTATCAGGTTCGTCTGCGCCGTCCGATTTTTGGCCACAACCATCAGACCCGAGGTATCTTTGTCCAGCCGGTGCACAATGCCCGGTCTGAGGGAATCACCCATCCGGGCCAGATGAGGAACGTGAGAGAGAAGCGCATTGACCAGGGTATGGCCGGGATGCCCCGGCGCCGGGTGAACCGTTAGTCCCGGTGGTTTATCCACCACCAGCAGGTCTTCATCTTCATAGACAACATTCAGGGGAATGGCCTCAGGTAACAGAGGACTGGGTGGTGCGGGAGGAACGATAATATTCACCTGGTCGCCAGAGTCAAGTTTCAGGCTTGGCCTGACCTCCCGTCCATTAACGGTAATAAAGCCGTCGGTAATTAATTTCTGAGCGTGGGTTCGGGTGAGCTCCGGACAACTATCGGCGACAAATCTGTCCAGTCTGACACCAGCGGTACCGGCCACCAGATGGTATCTTTGAGTCGCTCTATTATTTTTCGGTTTGAGCATGGCGCAGCAACAGCAGGGCGAAAAGAATGACGCCAATGGTAACGGCGGAGTCAGCGATATTGAAAACCGGCCAGTAGCCGAAATCGATGAAATCGGTCACATATCCAAAGCGGAAGCGGTCAATCAGATTGCCCACCGTGCCCCCGAGCACCAGTCCGAAAGTCAACGTCACAGAAATACTCTCTAGCCAGAGGACGTAACGATGGCCATAAAGGACAAAAAACAGAACTACGCTAGCGGCAATTATGGCAAATATGGTGAGCAGCAAAGATTTTTCCGGGAAAAGACCAAAAGCAGCACCGGTATTGTGGACGTGCGTTATGCGAAAAAAGCCCAGTCGGAACAGTGAGTGCCCTTCAGGCAAGCTTGCCCTTATCCATGCCTTGCTGGTCTGGTCAGCACCTATGATGAATAGTGCGACGAGAAAAAATAACGGGTAACGCCACCTAGCCAGTGGGTGGTTTTCCTTTAGCATTCTTTGCCTGCTGAGTTTTACATTGTATGCACAAACTTGCCTCGGGAATCGCCTCCAATCTCGCCGGGTCTATGGGCTGACCACAGTTATCGCAGAAGCCGTAGGTGCCTTCTTCATATTTATGTAAAGCGTGTTCCACGCTGACCAGTTGTTCCTTTATCCTTTTCTCCAGAACCAGCCGTTTCTCCAGCTCGAGAGCCTCCGTTGCCTCTTCCTCACGCTTGCCAAACGGGCTGCCTTCCCGTCGCTCATCCGTGGGGTTAGCACTTGCCAGAAGCTGCTCCAGTTCTTCTGTCAAACGTTTTTTCTCCGCCTCCAGTCGGGACCGAAGTATGCTGTAATTGGTTGTCATTTTCCCCTCCCCTCTCTCACTTTCGAGATGGGTTGTCGATAATATTTCAAATCAGCCTGCAACAGGTGTCATCGTATGTATCTATGCTAGGAATTAAGAAATCAATGGTGGGCAGAATAACCTATCGAGCGTTATTCACCGCTGGCACGCCGTGCCAGCCGTTTACCTTCCTCGGCAACCGTGAGCATTGGTTGTATATTATCAGCTTCGTCGGCAGCTTTGCCGAAGTTTTTCATGCCATAAGTGTAAACCATTTCTCCGCTCCGGTCAATGCTTAAAATACCTAAATTTTAACTCTGGAAAGGAAATAAATCACACCTGAATAAGTTACCGCCCAGCGAGTTTCCTTGACACTCAATTGTAACAGGAATTATACTAGGTATGTCAAGTGGCGCGGGGTGGAGCAGTGGTAGCTCGTCGGGCTCATAACCCGAAGGTCGTTGGTTCGAATCCAACCCCCGCTACCAAATCAAGTCATTAAAGAGAGAAGTGCGTTCCTTTCTCTTTTTTATTTAACAGAATATAATGACTGGATGACAGGTTTACTGGAAACGAGGTCTTAATTATTATGAAAGCAGTTGTTATCCGCAAAGATAAAAGAAGCATTGAAATCCAGGAAGTACCAACGCCGACGGTGCAGCCGGGCACCCTCCTGCTCAAGACCATCTACTGCTCTATCTGCGGGTCGGACATAGAGTACCTGGATGGTGCCCTTCAAGACCTTGCCAGTTTTGAAGCGCATGCCGGGGTTATACTGGGGCATGAATGGGTGGCCGAAATCGCGGCTGTGGGAGAAGGAGTCAGCGGGTGGTCAGTTGGCGACAGAGTGGCATACTGCCCGACAAAACGGACCTGCGGGGTATGCTATTTTTGTCGCCGTTTCATGTATCATCTGTGTATCGGCGGCTCCTCAAGAGGTTCTGTCTTCGGCGGCCAGAGCTATGGGCTAAGGGGCGGCGCCATGGCCGAGTACTTTATAAAAGCTTCGAGCCTGGTTCAGCCCGTCCCTGAAAACGTATCATCAGAAGAGGCCTGTCTGGCCGAGCCACTGGCAACGGGCATAGGCTCGGTCAATGCCGCGGGCCTGGGATTGGGGAAATCGGCAGTCATTATTGGCGCGGGCAAAATTGGCCTGGGAGCTATGCTGTGTGCCAGAGCCAACGGAGTAGCTCCGATTATCGTCATCGATGTGGTCAAATCACGCCTGGACAAAGCACTGGAAATGGGCGCTGACATCGTGCTCAACGCTAAAGAGGTTGACATTACCTCTGAAGTGGTTAAACTTACTGACGCTGGCCCGGATGCCGTACTTATCTGTGTACGCGAGGGAACTGTCCTGAATCAGGCGACCCAGATGGTCAGGCTGGGTGGCACGATAGCATTGACGGGGTTCGTAAACCCCATGCAGGTAGACCCCAGAATCTGGGTGGAAAAGCAGTTAACCATCAAGGGGCACATCAGTGGCCCGGTAAAAACGGCTCTGAATCTTATGGAAAACAAGCTAGTAGACGTCCGCCCCCTGATTTCCGAGATTATGCCCTTAGAGGATGCCCAGCGAGGATTCGACTCCATACGGAGCGGTGAAAATATCGCGGTACTGCTGAAACCGTAAAAACCCTTCCCGAAGGGCGCTGGTGCGAATACACCTCCCGCTACCAATTTGGTAATAACGTTACCACGAATTAGCTTCAAGTAACCCTCTTCCCCCCAAAATTTTGTTCATTTTGAGTTCACCAATTGGTAATTGTGTTACCTATGGTAAAATATTGTGCGGAATTTATACTATGTAAGGCTACTTTGAAACACTATGAAATGTAAATTCTGTGGTAATGAAAGCGCGTTAATAAAGGCGCATGTCATCCCCGCTGGTTTCTTCCGTCGTATACGGCAAGGGGAAAAACCCTTAGAGGTGATTACCAATAGTGCTGGCGAATATACCAAGAAATCTCAGATTGGAGAATATGACCGTATTGTCTGTAAAGTCTGTGAAGCTATCTGGCAAGAATGGGACAAATATGCCCAACAATTATTAGCTGAAGAGCCGCTCAATGGGAGAGCACGATACCACGACAATCGAAGGATTTGCTACATGGTAGATAATTACGAGTACGGTAAACTGAAGCTATTCTTTATCTCTTTGGCTTGGAGGGCGTCTGTTTCAAGTCGAAAATTTTTTCGAAGGGTCTCTCTTGGCACATTCGAAGATATTGCCAAGCAGCATATCATGAATAGTGACCCGGGCGACAGTGAAGATTTCAGCATAGTCGTGTCTAAATTTGACCATCCTTTGGCAAAGGGCACACTTGACCCCTATATGTATCAGAATTCGGGGGTGAACTACATTCGTTTCTATATGGCTGGTTACATCGCTGATATGAAGGTTGACCATAAGCCAACCCCAAATCAATTATCTCTAATTACAATGGCTGAAAACAGGCCCCTATATGTAATCTGTAGAGATTTTACGAAAAGCAAAGAACTTAACTTGGCCAAGAAACTGATAGAAGCGAACCAGCAAACTAAACCTCTTTAAAGCTGGTAACGCTCATTATTAACTAAGGAATAAGCAGCC
>JADHXF010000008.1 GCA_016783105.1 Dehalococcoidales bacterium
CCTTTCCTCGGCTGCCGTGACCTCGAAGAATTCGCTGGCCTTGAAACCCATCATGCCAGCTATCATGTTAGAAGGAAACATCTGAGTCTTGTTGTTATACCTCAAGACTGAGTCATTGTAGTATTGGCGTGAAAAGCCTATTTTGTTCTCTGTTGAGGTCAACTCCTCCTGGAGAGCGAGGAAGTTCTGGTTGGCTTTCAGGTCAGGATAGTTCTCAACCACAACCAGAAGCCGGGCCAGAGCGCCGCTGAGTTCACCCTCAGCTTTGGACTGGGCACCGACACCAGTACCGACTGCCTTCTGGGCCAAGTTACGAGCCTTGGTAACTGCTTCAAATGTCCCTCGCTCGTGCGTCATATAACCCTTGGCTGTTTCCACCAGGTTGGGGATGAGGTCGTGCCTCCTCATGAGCTGGACATCGATTTTTGCCCAGGCGTTCTTCACCCGGTTGCGCAGCCTTACCAGGCCGTTATACGTTGAAGCCATCATGATAAGAATAATTGCAACAATGCCGATGATAATGTAGACCGTAGTCATTTAAAGCCTCCTCAACAATTTTTCTTTTTTGTAGCGCTCGGGGAATTCTCATATCTGGAGCCATCAGACTTCTTACACATACAGGAACACGTCATCCCGGCCGCTCCTTCTTGGCCTGCCTTAGTCCCGCACTCTGAACACTTCTCCCAGGAAGGTGATGACACGTCCTTGGGAATCTGATTTCTCAGACGGCTTGTCGGGTAGCTGTGTTATCAATTGGCCAACCTCTCCACTATCAAACCAAAGCCCATCTCCCCATGAGCAGGCGTCAATAATCACCTCTGGTTCATGACCAACTGTTGCCTTTTTCATTTTCCTGCCGCAGATTGGGCAGTTCCGCTTCTTCTCCGCTGACTTGGCTTCAGGTGAGGTGAGAATATTATCCAAAGATAGGCTGGTTCCTTCCAGTTGCATAGCCTCTAGCAAAAGCTCCAGTTCCTCAGCATCGAACCAAACCCCAGAGCAGTTCAGGCAATAATCAAGCTCGATCTTCTCATGCTCAACCACTATCATTAAACTGTTGCAGGCAGGACATTTCATAGGTGTAATCTCCGAAAAGCGCTTTCTTGTATTGTACAGTATGGTGGGCAGTAGAGGACTTGAACCTCTGACCTCTGCGATGTCAACGCAGCGCTCTAACCAACTGAGCTAACCGCCCACTGCACCATAATTCTACAAAACGCTCTGTCATTCGTCAACTATATATATTTTATGGCATTGCCGATGTCAGCCCGTTTTTAAGCAATAAACCAGTGTAATTCGACCTCCGGTATGCTAAAATACTAGCTAAATTTAACCGGAACGGAGGCCTGTAATGAACTTTCTGAAAGGTCTGCTGACGATGCTTCTTACATTTTTACTCTTTTTAGCGCTGGCTGCTTTTGGCTCGCTGTTTGCGCTGCGCAGCACGCTGCTCGACCCTGACTTCGTCGTAGCGCAGGTAGAGAAACTGGATGTGGCGGCGCTGGCAGAGGAGATGACTGATTTTCAATCCGGTGGGCAGGTTCCACCGGAAGCGTCCTTTCTGGAAGAGGCGCTCTACAGTGCCATTGTGGAAAGTGAACCACAACTGAAAGAGCAGGTGAGTGCCGCCATCTACGACGGCTACGATTACCTGCTCGGGAAGAGCGACAGACTGAATATGGTTATCTCTCTGGAACCAGTAAAGAAAGGCATGAGGGATAAAATGTGGCAGCTTTTCCAGCAGAATAAAGAAAGCCTGCCGCCGGAGGTTGCCGCCCTGCCACCGCAAATGCTGGAGCAGTATTTTGAGGAATTTTACCGGCAATTCGAGGCTGAAATTCCATCGGAATTCGCCATCGATGAAAGTTCCGTCCCGCCGGAGATTATGGCTCTGGTCGATATTTTGCGTGAGAACGCCCGTTATATCCAGACGGCTTATTACGGACTGATAGCGCTGATGGTGGTACTGGTGGCGGGGATTATTCTGCTGCACCGCAGCGTCAAGGGTGCTACCCGCGAGCTGGGCATCACCTTTTTCATTTATGGAATCCTTGAGTATGCCGGTGTCTGGGCGACGCAGCGCTATCTGCCGAGCATGCCAATGCCGGATATGCCGCCTTCTTTGCAGACCTGGCTCAACGGATTCATTGCCGACCTGGTTGCCCCGATGCAGGTCCTGGGCATTGGTCTGATGGTGGGTGGTGCGGTACTGATTATTGTCTCCATCGTTTACCCGCGCCTGCGGCCGGCGGAGGAATAGAGATATCCACCCACTCCTCCTAGAATTACCGCCCCCACTGCTGTCGCGATGGTGATGAATAGCGCGGCGTCGTACCAGAAGCCGCGCGGGAAGAGCATTATCAGGTAGTCCTGGCTCGGGTCAAGCCGCCAGAACTCGTTGGTGAAGCTGAACAGGTGGAACTGGAGAAAAAACTGGTCGAAGTTAAGCATTGTAGTCAGTCCCAGTACCACCATCAGGCCAATGGTGAGGCCACTGCCCCAGACCAGTCCCCGCGCCAGTTGACGCCATCCCTTCAGCCAGATAAGGAAGCCGGCGTAAATAAGTGCGTAAATCAAAGTGCCCAGAAATACCCAGTAGTCCAGCCGGAATAGCCCTTTCACGTCCCTCAGGTGAATGACCTCTCGCTGGTTGAAAAGGGTGAACGTCTGATTGCCCTTGACTACGGTCAGGTTGATGTATTCATCACTGGAATTAAAGTAATGGACCAGTCCTCTGGCGGCTCTATCCAGCTCGACTTCAGACAGGGCCGTTGTTCGGCCGACCTCATATTTAGTAAAACCATAATGGTAAAAGGCAAGGCTGTTGGCCACCCCGCCAATGCTTGCCGAAAGCAAAAGCAGGGGCAGGCAGAGGATAAAGAGCCATTTCGTGACTTTATGAAAAACTCTCATTTTTCACTTCACCGGATACTAAGATTTTACACTTTTAAGGCTGAAAATGATACTGCACCCGCGGGCCCCTGTGTTATAATGAGGTAGATTTTTCACTGAAGGAGCCATGTTTACTCATCTTCATGTCCATACCGAATACAGTCTGCTCGACGGCATGTGCCGCATTCCGCAGCTGTTTTCACGAGCTAAAGAGCTCGGTATGGACAGCCTGGCCATAACCGACCACGGCGCCATGTATGGCGTCATCGAGTTCTACCGTAACGCCAGGGAGGCGGGTATCAAACCCATTATCGGCTGTGAGGTATACCTTGCGCCGGGAAGTCGCTCCGGCCGCGATGTAGCTGACAGGAACCATTATCATCTCATTCTCCTCGCCAAAAATTACACTGGCTACCAGAACCTTATCCAGCTCGTGACCAAGGCGCACCTCGAGGGCTTTTACTACCGGCCACGGGTGGATAAAGAACTTCTGGAGCAGCACCACGATGGATTGATTGCCCTTTCCAGCTGTCTGGCCGGAGAGATATCGCGGTTGATTCTCAACGGAAGACTTCAGGATGCCAAAGAGGCGGCACAGTGGTACCGGCGGGTTTTTGGCGATTTTTATCTTGAGGTACAGCGGCAGCCCATATCCGAGCTCGAGCAGGTGAACCAGGCCCTTATCGCCATGAGCGATGAGCTTGGCATTCCGCTGGTGGCCACCAATGACATCCATTACATCAGGCAGGAAGATGCTCAGGCTCATGACCTGCTCCTGTGTATCGGCACCAACTCCTCCATTCACGATGAGAAACGGATGAAAATGGCTTCGGATACCCTGTACCTCAGGAGCCCGGAGGAGATGGCCGAGCTCTTTCGGGATATCCCGCAGGCCCTGGACAATGCGGAGCGGATTGCCGAAATGTGCGACCTCACCCTGGAGTTCGGACGGCTGCACCTGCCCGAGATTGACCTGCCGCCGGGGAAAACGGCCGACGAGTTTCTCGCTGCTCTGTGCTACGAGGGCCTGCCCCGCTACTATCCCCAACCCACTGAGGAAATAAAACAGCGGCTCGACTATGAGCTCGAGGTTATCAAAAAGACCCAGTTTGCCAACTACTTCCTCGTGGTCTGGGACATCATTTCCTTCGTTAAAGAACGTAAAATCCTGTTCGGGGTGAGGGGCAGTGCTGCCGCCAGCATCGTTCTGCACTGCCTCGGTATCACTGAGGTTGACCCGATTGAGCACAAGCTGGTCTTCGAGCGATTCCTGAATTTAGAGCGCAAGGAGATGCCGGACATCGACCTTGATTTTCAGGATGACCGGCGTGACGAGGTTATCGCCTACGTTTCTCAGAAGTACGGACAGGACCACGTGGCCCAGATAATCACCTTCGGTACGCTGGGCGCCAGGGCGGCCCTCCGGGACGTGGGTCGGGCGCTGGGCATGCCCTACAGCGATGTTGACCGTGTAGCCCGGCTCGTGCCGTATTCGCCGACCATGACGCTGACCAGGGCCCTGAATGAGAACAACGAGCTCAGGAGCATACACCATGATGACCAGATAATCCGCAACCTGGTCGACTCGGCGCGGAAGGTGGAAGGGATAGCCCGCCATGCCAGCACCCACGCCGCCGGAGTGGTCATTTCCCGCGAGCCGCTCACCAGATATGTCCCGCTGCAGTGGAGCAGCAAGGCCAATGGTCAGGAATCGGTTATGACCCAGTTCTCCATGGGAGATATTGCCGAGATTGGTCTTCTCAAGATGGACTTCCTCGGTCTGGCCAACCTGACTATCCTGGAGAAGGCGAAGGAAATCATTGCCGAGAACCACGGCGTTGAAATTGACCTGCACCATATACCGATGGATGACGCCAGGACGTTTGCCCTGCTGTCTTCCGGAGAAACGACCGGCGTTTTCCAGCTGGAAGGGGCGGGCATGCGCCGTTATATCAAGGAACTGAAACCGACTATTTTCAGTGACATCGCGGCCATGGTGGCGCTTTACCGTCCCGGCCCGATGGAGCATATTCCCACCTTCATAAAAGCGAAGCACGGCCTCGAACCCATCCGTTACCCCCACCCCGCCCTGAAAAACATCCTGCAGGAAACGTACGGGGTGATCGTCTATCAGGACCAGGTGCTGTTCATCGTCAGGGAATTTGCCGGCTACAGCCTGGGACAGGCGGATATTTTCCGCAAGGCGATGGGCAAGAAAATCCCCGAGGTGATGAAGAAAGAAAGGCGCCGCTTTATCGAGGGTGCCAGGAAAAAGGGGTTCTCGGCCGACCTCGCCACCCAGGTCTTCAATCTTATTGAGCCGTTCGCCGGCTATGCTTTCAACAAGGCTCACAGCGTGAGCTATGCGCTTATTGCCTACCAGACGGCGTATCTCAAAGCAAACTACCCGGCGGAGTACATGACCGCGTTCCTTATCATCCACGCCGACCAGCCGGAGAAGGTGGCCAGCGCCGTGGCCGAGTGCCGTCGTTTGGGTATAAGCATACTGCCGCCGAATATAAATAGCAGTCTGGTTAACTTCTCTATTGAGAAGGATGGCGCGGCACCCGCCATTCGCTTTGGGTTGTCCGCCATAAAGAATGTGGGGCCGGGCGCAGTCGAGCCGATGGTGACGGAAAGAGATAAAAACGGGGAGTTCAAGTCTATTGAGGACCTGTGCCGTCGCTGCGACCTGCGCGGCATCAATCGGCGAGTCGTTGAGAGTCTGATTAAAGCCGGTGCCTTCGATTCTCTGGGCAGTCGGGCGGCACTGCTGAGCAATGTGAACCGTATCATCGCTCTGGCCCAGCGGGAGCAGCGACTGCGTGAGTCAGGACAATCTACCATGTTTGACCTGTGGGGAGAAAAAACGCCGGTACCAATGTCGAGCCTTGACCTCGGCACAACGGACGATGTCCCCATGAAGGAAAAGCTCGCCTGGGAGAAGGAATTGACCGGAGTATACCTTTCCGAGCATCCCTTTAGTGCCGTGGCCAGTGAATTGAGTGCCGAAACAACAATGGTGGGGCAGATTGATATTGAGCTGGTCGGGCAGATGGTGGACATTGTGGGCATGGTAGGAGCAGTCCGTCAGCTCTTTACCAGAGAGGGGAAGCCATTTGCCAGTGTCGTGCTGGAGGACCTCAGCGGGCAGGTTGAAACCATGGTCTGGCCAAAGGTTTTTGCGGAAAAAGGTGAGCTGTGGCAGGAGGGGAATATCCTTGAAGTGAATGGCAAAGTGAGGATGAGGGAGGACAGGGTGCAGCTGAGCTGTGAAGATGCGCGCCTTTACCAGCCCCCGGAAGAGACGGAAGAGAAAGTAGAGGTAGCGGCGGCGGAAGAGGAAGTTGCTCCACCACCCATCGAAGCCGAACAGCCCGTTGCGGAGACGAAGCCAAAGGAGACACCGATGGAAAATCGCCGGCTGGTCATCAGCCTCAGCCAGACCAGTGATGCCGAGAAAGATAGAGCCAGTCTGTACAGAATAAAAGAGATACTGCAGAGCTTTCCCGGACATGACGAAGTGAACCTGAGGGTGACCAACGGAAATAAGACAACGCGCATGCGCTTTTTCGATATTTTCGCTGATTACTGCCCCGAACTTCACGCGCGTCTGGCAGAGGTGGTGGGGGAGGAAGGCTTAAAACTGGAAAAGAAGTGAGGGGTATATACTTTATTAAAGCTGGTTGAGGACGCTTGGAGATGCCTTCCGACGAGATACATAAAGGTCACCGCAGGAGGCTCAGGGAGAAGTTCCTGAGGACCGGGCTGTCCGGTTTCCACGACTATGAAATAGTGGAGCTGCTTTTAACGCTGGGCTCACCACGTAAAGACTGCAAGCCGCAGGCGAAAGAAGCGATAAAACGGTTCAAGACGCTGAGGGGGGTGCTTTCGGCCTCCGCGGGGGAGTTACAGCAGATTGAGGGCATTGGCCCGCACAGCGCCTTCGGCATCAGGCTGGTTCAGGAACTGGCAAGGGAGTTTCTTAAAGGGAAAATTGTGGACCAGACCTTCTTGAAATCCTCGCGCGAAATATTTGACTATTTATACCACGCCATGCGCGACCTGAAAAAAGAACTGTTCAAGGTCATTTACCTCAGCAGCCAGAACCAGATCATCGAGGTGACCGACCTCTTTGAAGGTACGGTGGACAGCAGTTTCATTTCGCCGCGTGAAATCGTGGAAGGGGCGCTTAAGGATAAGGCGGCAGCCCTGATATTCGTCCACAATCACCCCTCCGGCAACCCCGCCCCCAGCACCAGTGACCGGGAGCTGACCAGGCAGCTGGTTTACGTCGGGAAAATCATGCAGATGAAAGTCGTCGACCATATCATTATCGGCAACAACCGGTATTACAGCTTTACCGATGAGGGGTTGATTGAAGAGTACGAAATGGACTTCCTGAACATGAAGCTGCGGGGGACTTCGGAGGCGAAACGGCGGATTTACCGGGCGAGGCTGGCTTCTGATAAATATACTTAGCTTCTATACTAAACTAAGCTCAGGTTCTGTCCGCCTGGTAGCGGCGCTGGATGGTGGCCCCGATTACAATAAGCACGGCACCGAGCACAATGCTGACCACCACCTTTATCAAGAGCGGGAAGGTCATGCTGAGGAAGAAGGCGAAGGTGTACAGGCCGGTGAGATAGGCAATCGCCCGGACAATGGTGTGTGCCCGGATTGGCTTCTGTCTTACCCCCCGGTAAATAAGCCAGCCGATAATCGCCAGAGAAGCAAGTACGGCCACAGCAGTCAGCATTTAGTTCACCACCCTATGTCCTCAAAGTATTTGCTTAAAAACGCGAACATGGCCACGGTAAGCAGCAGAGACACCAGTTTTCCCGCTTCGGAGAGGTTTTTCACATACTCGGCGGCCAGGTAGCCAACGCCAGCCAGACAGAAGAGGATACCGAAGACAAATAAAATGTATTCCAGTCTTATATTCACTTAGCTTACCTCCGGTTACCGTGGCGGTGCCGGAACAGTCTTTATCGCCGATGATGGGATTGGGTTGATATAGAGAATTACGTTCCGCTCTACTTCCCCGCGTTTGATTTTCAGGGTGTAATCAAAACTCTGCTCGGGCGGAGCATCCGGTGGGAGAAGCTCGGTGGTGTCAATCTCCCATTGCACCTCTACCTTGTCGAAAGACCCGACGGCGATATGCTGGGAGAGCACATCGCGGACCTTTTCCTGCATCCGCCAGACTGATACCTCAATGTCAGCCTCATATCCGGAAAAGCGGCGGTTGTCCACTTCATAGCTGATGAAGCCTTTCTCACCCCTGGTTATCCCGCTGGACCAGTACGGGTCATTGCGTTGCCAGACATCCGATTCTATCTTCTGTTCTCGCTCGCCGGCAGTGATATAGACGGTATCATAAATGCCCATGTACCCGTCTACAATAAAGATGGCGATGATGCCGAAAAAGCAAACCAGGGTAAAGTACAGGTAGATACTTCTTCTTTTAATTGCCATTTACCATCTCATTATCGCATAAATGGTGCCAGTTTTTAAATCTTTATCCCAGTTCCGATTCAATCAAGCCGTAGTTACCGTCCTGGCGCTGGTACAGCACGTTAAATTCGTCCGTGTCAGTGTTGAGAAAGAAGAAAAAGCTGTGCTCCAGTATAACCATCTGTTCGGCGGCCTCAATTACGGACATCGGCTTCATGGCAAATCGCTTTACTTTGACCACTTCTGGCTGGAACGGGTTATCCGTCTCTGTTTTTAATTCACCCCGCGTCAACGAGTTGCCCTTACCCTTTTCATAGAGCTTTCCCTTCTGGCGCTCCAGTTGTCTATCCAGCGCTGAGGCAACCTTATCGATTGCCTGAAACAGGTCTTCGCCGCGCTCCTGGCTGTGCAGGCGGATACCATTGCCGACAACACTGGTTCGCACCACAAATTGCTGTCGGGGAGACCGGGTCTTTTCCTGGTTTATTTCCACAATGGACTCAATGATATTGGGGAAATGGCGGGTTAATTTCCCGATCTTGCGCTCAACGTAGCGGCGCACTTCCGAAGATACTTCTATGTTCTGTCCCGTAATCTGCAGCTCCATCTTCTCACCTCTGACTGTTAAATCTCTCTTGCCATGACCAATCCCCATACTGAGGCGACCCCGCTGGCTTTTAACACCGTAGCGCAGGCATCCAGCGTGGTTCCGGAGGTGGCCACATCATCAAGCAGCAGCACGCGCCTGCCCCGGAGTCCATTGCCACGGCAGGCAAAGGCATCAGCTATATTATGCGTCCGTTCTTCTATGGTCGCGGTTCGGGCCTGCGGAGGCGTATGTCTCTGGCGAATAAGAACATCGTCTACTACCGGTGTATTTATCAGTTTTCCCAGTTCCTTTGCCAGCAGGCTGGCCTGATTGTAACCGCGCTCTCTCAATCGTTTCCGGTGCAGAGGTACCGGTACCAGAACATCAATGTCGAGCGGGCTGGCGATAAGGTATTCCTGCAGCATTCCGGCCAGAGAGGCTGCCAGAGCCCTCAGGTTCTGGTATTTAAGCTTATGAATTGCCTCGCGCATCACGCCTTCGAAGCGAAACGGGGAGCGAATACCGTCTATGGATGCCTGCCAGCGTATGCAATCGGGACATAATACCCCGCTGGAGTGGGGCCGACCGCACCTGGGGCAGATGGGGGGTATTATTCGGGGCAATGACTGGCGGCAGGCAGGGCAAATAAAAGCGCCTTCCCTGCCACAGCCGACGCAGTACGGCGGAAAAATGAAATCAAGCGCTGCCCCTTTGAGTCTGACTAACTGAGGAAGCACGTTATCACCTGAATTATAAGGTCTATCCAGAAAACTGACGTGCTATCGGGCGCGACTGTTATGCATCGCGCCACTCATAATGGGCTCGTTAATGTAGACATCACCATTCCTGATCTTCAGATTGAAGCCACATTCAGGATTGGTGCAAACCCAAGCTTTATAATGAATCGCAGCCCCCTGACTGCCGAAATCGGAAAGGGGCACCAGGTCACCAGCCTGACATTTCTGACATTTGGGGAAACTGATCTGTTCCATGAAGTCCTCCTCCCATCCTAAAGTTGTTTTTAAGTATACAATTAATCATAACTTTTTGACAAGGGTTTTTTTCAGGCTGACGGCGGTAATCTGGCGATAAATGGCACCTGCTGTGGTCAGCTGGCTTTGCATCAGGTTGACACTGTCCACCGTAAAATGATGGGCGGTCTCGAACTTGGCACCAGCGATGAGCTGTCCGAAGTTTTGTCGCGCGGGCGGTGGCACATTTTCTCTGACGCGCGCCAGAGTCAGGTGAGGGGTGAATGGTCGTGACTCCCGGGCAAAGCCGAGTGGTGCCAGATTGGACTCAATGCGCTGCTGGAGCAGCTTCAACCGGGCGATATCTCCCCCCACGCCAACCCATACCACCCGGACTCGCATGAGGTCGGGAAAAACTCCCAGTCCTTTGATTTCAAGCGGAAAGGGTGGCAAACCCCGGGCCGCTCCCTCTATGGCGCGGGTGATATCGCTGATTTTGGCCACGGCGATGTTACCCAGAAACTTCAGGGTCAGGTGTATGCCATACGGGTCAGCCCATTTTACGGAAGTCTGTTTGTCCGTTTGCAGGCTGGCCTGCAGTTCAGCCAGTGCTGACCTTACCTCGTCAGGCAGTTCAATGGCGATGAACGAGCGTATATGCTCTGTGCTCATCTAGATTCCAAGCAGCTTTCTGGCATTTTCGCCGGTAATCAGGCCCTTCTCTTCATCGGTTAGAGCCGCCGAATTGATTTCCTGGAGCAAGCGGGTCTGCGGAAGCAAAGGATAATCACTGCCGAAGAGTATCTTATCCGCGCCGACCAGCTGGCTGACCAGGGCATATATCTGGGGCTGGTAAAGAAATGACGAAGCGGCAGTGTCAAAGTAGACGTTCCGCAGCGCCTTCTGCACCTCGGGCATCAGCGCGTAAAACGGCAGACCGCCTCCCCAGTGGGCACAGACAATAGTGACATCGGGATTAGCGGTGATAAAGGGGTAAAGAATATCCGGCGTGATGATTCCCTTGCCGGGGTAGTCGTGCCCGGCGGGCTCGGAGGTGTGAGTGAGGAAGATGAGCCGGTGTTGCTTAATTGCTTCCATAAATGGAGTGATAATGGGGTCATCGCCCAGGTCCAGCAGCTGCATGTCGGGTCGCATCTCACCGATGCCTCTGGCACCACCCCGGGCACAGCGCTCAATTTCGGCAATGGCGGCATCGAGCGACTGCGGTTGCACGGTGCAGAAACCAATCAGCCGCTTGGGATAGCGGGCGATTGATTCCAGGATGTAGTCATTGGTCTCCACACAGAGCTCATGGGTTATCCAGCCCAGGTTGACAATGACCGAGATGTCAATGCCGGCCCGGTCCATGCTTTCAATAAGCTCTTCGGTGGTGGCGATTTTGGCCTCTTTTTTGTCATAGAGGAGCGCAAAGCAGGGGTCGCGGTCAATGTACTGGCTGCGTTTTTGCTTGACACGGGGAGGGAAAACGTGCGTATGGAAGTCAATAATCATCGCCTGGTACTTTATACGTTGCTATTGTGATTTACCACACGCTAGCGCTCTTCCGCTGACTCCTCTTTTTCAGCGGGAGCCGTCGCTTCTTCCTCAGCCAAAGCCTTCTCCTCTTCGACCTCGGGCACTTCCTCGACCTCTTCCTTAACCATCACTTCGCTTATCTTTACCACCAGCTGCTCGGGGTCAGCATGAACCGTAATCTCCGGGTCAAGGATGATATCTTTGACGTGGACTGCCTGTTCCACCTCTTCCAGCCCGGTGATGTCAATATCAATCTGGGGTGGTACGTTGGCGGGCAGGCACTCAATGCTCAGGCTATTGATGCCGTGAACAAGCATGCGTCCCTTGGATTTCAGCGCCGGCGCCTCTCCAACGAGGACAATAGGCACGTCGACGGCGATCTTCTCCGTCCGCTTTACCTGATAGAAATCGATGTGCAGCAGTTCTCTGGTAATGACATCGCGCTGAATCTCGCGAACAAAAGTAGTCTTTGATTTTTCACCATCAACCTCAAGGTTAACGAGCCTGGTCTTCCCGGCGTGGGCAACCAGGTTGACCAGTTCATTGGTATCACACTGTAGCGCCAGCGACTCAATACCGTGGCCGTAGAGGTGAGCCGGTGTTATCCCCTGGCGTCGTAAAAACCTGGCCTTCTTTCCCAGCACCACGCGGTGCGTTGCTTTCAATCGTAAATCTTCCACGTCTCCACTCCTTTACAAAGCCTATTTAAACATATATGGCGATAAAAATCAATGCTGAAGACTGCCAGCCCATCAATCTTTGTGATATTATAGAAGTTAAAAACAAGCACAGAAAAGGTGGCTATAATGAAGATTATTGACCTGCGCAGCGATACCATAACCCTGCCGACGGAGGAAATGCGGCGAGCGATGTACGAGGCGGAGCTGGGGGATGATGTTCACCAGGAAGACCCCACGGTCAGCCGCCTTGAAGAGCTGGCCGCTGAAGTGACGGGTAAGGAGGCAGCGCTCTTCACCACCAGCGGCACGATGAGCAACCTCCTTGGCGTCCTCACCAGTACCCGGCCCGGCGATGAAATCATTATCGGCAGTGAGGCTCACATAGTCTGGTACGAGGTCGGCGGGGCATCAGCGCTGGGCGGGGTGGTAATCCGCACCGTGCCCAATGATGAGGATGGGAAGCTCGACGCGGCCGATGTGGAGAAGGCGATACGTGCGGATAATATCCATTTCCCGAAGAGCACCCTGCTCTGCCTGGAAAACACCCATAATCGCTGCGGCGGTGCGGTACTGACCCGCGAATATACGGAGGAAATTTCCGGGCTCGCCCATCAGCATGGAATGCAGGTTCACCTTGACGGGGCCCGCATCTTCAATGCCGCCGTTGCCCTCGGTATACCCGCCAGGGAGCTGGCGGCACCGGTGGACACAGTCAATTTCTGCCTCTCGAAGGGTCTCAGTGCGCCCGTGGGCTCGCTTTTCTGCGGGACAAAAGAGGCCGTGGAGAGGGCGCGGAAGTGGCGCAAGATGCTGGGAGGGGGAATGCGGCAGGCGGGGGTTATCGCGGCGGCGGGTATCGTGGCTATTGAGAAGATGGTGGAACGCCTCGCTGAGGACCACGCCAACGCCAGGCGCCTGGTGGAAGGACTGGCCCGGATACCCGGCTTTTCCGTGAGGCCGGAGAAGGTATCGACGAACATAGTGAATTTTGAATTTCCGCCGGAAGTCAGTGATTTTGTCATCAAAATAGGGGAGCGTGGCGTCAGGTTCCTATCGCGGGGCGGTCAGAGTGTGCGGGCGGTAACCAACCGCATGGTCGGCGCTGAAGATATCGAAGAGGCCCTGAGGCGCATCAACCGGCTGGTAAAGGAAGCAAGCTAGGGCTGTCAGCCACATCAATATACAATAATTTTATTATCCTGACTCAAAAAACGGGGCCAGGCGCTGATGGATTGTTTCCCGCTCGGGTGGGCAGCCGGCGATGCAGTTCGCTGTTTCCTCTCTACCGCTGGTGGCGCAGTCGCCGATGAGCAGATAGTCGCTACTTTCTGGAACATCGGGTTCAGTGCCCACGCATATGCGCAGCGGCGTTTTCAGTTTCGCGTTCTGCTCACTTAACATAAGAAGACTGGACAGAAGAGGTATCAGGCAGCCGCTGCACGCTCTATCTGTGCCGCTTATCTCCAGCTGCGGAAAGCTCTGTCGTAGCTGCTCCTGGGGCAATTTTACCTTGAACTTCAGTCGTTTCAGTTCCTCGCCGATGATTTCGATTCTGGTCAGGTTGCTTTCCCCCAGCCCGGCCGCCGCCCCCAGGGTTACCGTCGGCACGGTGTCGGGGTCGATGCCCATGAGAGCGCAGCCGACGGCGTCCACCGCCACCGCGTCCGTGCTGGCGAGCAGCAGGCGCGCGTCGCTGGGTTGACGGCGCGCAGAAGAGCCAACGCTGCCGATAGTCCTGGCGGTGGCGTCGATGATGTTGAGCGACGGCCTGACTATCTTGTTCAGCTCCACGATGGCCTGTTGCAGGTCTTTGCGGTGGAAACGTGGTTTATCTTCCCGTTTCAGGCAGCCTTTCAGGTTCTTCATCGCCAGCGTGACCGTGGTCTGGTAGTGCGTTTTCATCACCGGCACGTTGATTAATTTGTCGCAGGCAAAGGCAAACTCGGTAACCCTGAATTCATCGGGCGTGGCCTTTGAGATATTCCTGAAAGTCCGGTATTCATGCTCGTCAAAAAGCACCCACTCGATACCCAGTCGGTCGGCAACCTCGCTGATGCCAGTCTGGGTGAAGCAGGGCCTGAGACTCGACTCTGACTGATAGTAGCTCGGCCCCTCCCCGATAATCACCCGGCTTGCGCCGGCGTCAAGGCAGTATCTGGCCACGGCCTCAACCAGCCGGGGATTGGTTATATCACCGCTATCTGGCGCATGCGGCTCGTAGAGATTGGGCTTGATGAGCACGCGGTCGCCCCGGTTAACCGACTTTTCTCCGAGGTCGTCAAGCGCCCGGAGAAGCGCGCCATAATAATCGTTTTCGACTTTGACGATGGAAACCGTACTCATTGATGTTATCCGCTTGCGATTTCAGGCTAATCCAGAAAGCTGATCTGGGCCGGGGGCCTTTCTTTGGCCTCGATTTCAATGCCCGCTTCCCGGAATAAATCGGCAAAGGTGCTGTCATTGTAGCTGCCGAAGCTGACAAACCGTTTGATCCGGGCGTTGACCAGCATCTTGGCGCAGAGGACGCAGGGAGTGTGCGTGCAGTAGATGGTGCTCCCTTCCAGGCTGACTCCGTGGAGGCTGGCCTGAATGATGACGTTCTGCTCGGCGTGAATGCCGCGGCAGATTTCATGCCTCTCCCCGGAGGGTATCCCCATCTCGTCGCGCAGGCAGCCCAGTTCCAGGCAATCTTTAGAACCGGCGGCGGCGCCATTGTAGCCTGTGGCCAGAATGTGCTTGTCCTTCACCGCCACGGCACCGACGTGGTGACGGAGGCAGGTGGCGCGCTCCGCCACCACCGAGGCGATTTTTAAGAAATATTCGTCGGCATTTGGCCTGTTAATCGCTTTTTTCATTTCCATCCCGCCAGTAATTTATTCGCCTGCGCCTCCAGGTCGGATAGCGAAGACTCATTGGTAATGGTGTAATCGGCCATGGCAATCGGCCCGCCCTTGTTGGTGTTCTCGATTTCCGTGCGGTCGCGGCTGGAGGCTTCTTTATGAGTAAGCGGTCGTACCGCCCGGCTGCTGAGTCGGCTATACCTCGTTTGCGGCGATGCCCAGACGGCCACGACAGATAAGTCATCGCCGTAGTGGTCTTTCAGCAGGGTGTACTCCTCCCAGGAGTACAGTCCATCAACCACGACATTCGACTTTTTCCGGGCGGCATCGATTCGGGGCAGGTTTAGAATGGCATACGCAGCCATGCCGTGCTCTTTTCTTAAAAGTTCCCGGGTGCGCCGCTCGTTGTCCTCATTGAGGGCAAGGCCTCTCTTTTTCACCTCTTCATCGGTGACATCGCCGAACCTGATTCTGGTGAAGCCGTGCTGCTCAAAGACGCGGGCGACCTCCGACTTGCCTGACCCGGCCATCCCCACAATGGCGACCACTTTCCTGTTTTCCGACACTATGGGATTAATTATAACGAAGATGGAGGAGAAATTAAAATGGGGAAGTGCGTCAGCTACCTGTGCTATAATTTTGACTGTAATGATTGAGGTTACCAATTTAGCCAGTAAAATAAAAGAACAGCTGCCGGCAGAGCTGATAGAGTTCATGCGGCTGGCCGGCGAGATGGCGCAGCGGCGGGGGCAGAAACTTTATCTGGTGGGGGGAGTGGTGCGCGATTTGCTCCTGGGGCGGGGTAATTTCGACCTTGACCTGGTGGTGGAGGGCGACGCCATCGCCCTGGCGCGGGAACTGGCGGAGGGGAAACAGTGTAAGCTGACAACCCATCATCGCTTCGGCACGGCCAAGCTGTGCTGGAATGGCTGGAGCGCCGACATAGCCACCGCCCGCTCCGAGACCTACGCTAAAGCCTGCGCCCTGCCCACGGTCAATCCCAGCACCATCAGAGACGACCTTTTCCGTCGGGACTTCACCATCAATGCCATGGCCGTAGAGCTCAATCCCGGCTTTTACGGCCAGTTGCTCGACCTGTACGGAGGTCTGGCCGACCTCGAAAAGAAATTGATTAAAGTTCTCCATGACAGGAGCTTTATCGATGATGCCACCCGCATCTGGCGTGCTATTCGGTACGAGCAGCGACTTGATTTCCAGTTAGAGCCGCTGACGCTGGAGCTGGTGAAGCGTGACGTCGGCTACCTGAAGAAGGTGAGCGGCGACCGCCTGCGCCACGAGCTGGAGCTAGTCTGTAAAGAAGAATGCCCGGAAAAAGCACTGTGCCGCGCTGGTGAACTCGGCGTGCTGGGGAAACTGCACTCGAAATTGAAGGCAGATGGCTGGCTATCGGCGAAATGCGAGCAGGCACGCCGGTGGAGTTCACCCGACGTTCCCTCGTTCGGGCTCTACCTCGCCCTGCTGGTCTACCGCATGGGCAGCAGCGACGTTGAGGAGCTTGTTTCCTGCCTGAAACTGAGAAAATCGACTATCATGACTCTGTGTGACACGATTGACCTTAAGGCCAACCTGGGACACCTGGCAGCCCCCCGGATAACCCCGGGCCAGGTTTACAGACGGCTTATCGGTTATGCCACGGAAGCGGTGGTGGCCAACGTGATTGCCGCAGAGGTGCCGGAGGCAGTCCGGTGCCTTACTGAATTCATAAAAAAATGGCGATATATCAAGCCCGCCCTCAACGGCGAAGATTTAAAAAGATTGGGGGTAGCTCAGGGGCCGGAAATTAAAGACATGCTGCAACGGCTGCTTGAAGCCAGGCTGGAGGGTGAAGCTGTAACCAAACGTGATGAGGAGGCTCTGGTCAGAAACTGGCTCGCGGGTAAAAACAGGTAAGCCATGGAAAAGAAGAAATCGTTTTATATTTTATTCGGCTTGCTGGTACTGGTGCTGGCTCTCTTCGGCTGGGCGTTATCCGCTCAGATGCAGGTTCGAAAGCTGGAGAAAACAGTGCTGCCCCTGCACCAGCAGTTTTTCTATAAGGGCAGCGAGCACAACCTGACCCTTTCCATACCATTGACGGAACATCTCTATTACCGGGAAAAGCCCAGGCCGTCGTGGTTGAACTACCCCTACCGTCATCCCTACTATTTTTTTACAGAATACGTGGCTATGGCGGCAGACCCTGGTGATGACGCCACCATAGACGCGATTGCCGGTTATCTTGATGCTGCGGCCGCGTCTGAAGACCTGGATTACCGGGGGAAAGTTGAGTTGGCGCTGGCCTTTGTCCAGAGCTTCGCCTACATCGGGGACAATATTACCACAGCGCAGGATGAGTATCCCCGCTACCCGGTGGAAACGCTTTTCGACCGCAAGGGGGACTGCGAGGATACTTCCATTTTGCTGGCCGCGATTTTAAATGATATGGGCTGCGATGTGGCAATGCTCCTCTTCGAGGAGTTCGACCACATCGGGCTGGGCATCAACATGCCGCCGGAATACCACATGTATGGCAACTCCTGGATTTACGAGGGCAGGCGGTACTGGTACCTTGACACGGCGGGGAAACGGTCAATCGGCTGGTGCCCGGAGCCTTACGACAAGACCTCGGCGTATGTCTATCCGGTGGGGAGATAATTAAACTAATTTGGAGGAAATCAAAGTGCCATTGCATGAATCATGGGCGTTACCTGAAGATTTTGCAACATTATTCCAATATTTTTGGCATCGAGATTTCCCTATTGACCAGATAGCAACGGGTGCAAAACGTACAGATTGGACTATTCATATCGGCGTTGTGGTGCGAAATATCGCTGACTTGATGGGTTTAGTTACCAGATTTGAGAGGAGAGGAAGAAAGGACGCCGTGCTGCGGAGCACAGATGGAGATGAAATAGCTATAGAATGGGAGTGGGGTGGTGTATGGGGTCAAAACGAGATAGAAAAACTAAAGCAGCACATATGGAGTAAGAGAAAGGAAGATAGAGATAGATTACTAAAATATGCAGTTTTAATAACATACACGCATACTCCAAATATAAACAAAGTATATGAGGAAGTGATGAAACGATGGGAAGGGGCACGGTGGCCACTTCTGCTTATCCTGATTGATTTAGTAAAATCCAAAATATTTTCTTCGGGTAAAGAATTTAAGAATATTCAAATGTCTATATTTGATGGGGAAAAGCGAAGGGAAATTCGAGTTGCTCCGGCATTTCCTTGGGAAGTTAGTGGTACACGCTGGTCACTAGAATCAAAATAGATATATCTGTGATTAGCCGATATCAGCTAAAGTCTCCACCAGATACGTCTCCATGTTCTGTTGTTTACACCGTGTATGTAGTTCTTCGGCTCTGGTTTTATCTTTATAAATCGTAAAGAGCGCCGGGCCCGAGCCGGCCAGGTGGACATGGGGCGCACCGAGCTTGCGGATATGGTCGCGGTAGACCTTTAACTCCGACCCACGGGCAAAGGCGACGTTCTCAAAGGTATTGAAAAGCGTTGACGGCTCCTTTCCCTCCTCCAGTTCTTTCACCAGTTGCTCTGTGATACGCCCATCGGTGAAGTGACTCGTATTTAAGCTGGCGTAGAGCCTGGCCGTTTTGCCTGGTGGGTGGGGCACATCGGGCATGACCAGAACCACCCGGTGTTGGGGTAAAGAAGGGAGCGGCGTTATCACCTCGCCTCTTCCCGCCATCATGGCCGTGCCGCCGTGGAGGAAGAAGGGCACATCCGAGCCAAGCTGCGCCGCAAGTTCAAATAACTTTTCCTCCGACAGGTTCAGTTCCCAGACTTGGTTCAGGCCGCGCAGGGTGGCGGCGGCCGCGCTGCTGTCACCTCCCAGTCCTGAAATAAGGGGAATGCAGTTTTCAATTTCAATAGCGATTCCTCCGGTAACGCCTATCGTCTCCCGCACCAGGTTTACCGTCTTTGAGACAAGGCTTTTCTCCGCTGACCATTGCGGAGAGTCTGTCCTGATATCCACCGATGGGCTGGCGCGAAAGGTGAGCCGGTCGCAGAGGCTGATGGTCTGGATGACGCTCCTGATTTCGTGGTAGCCATCGGGGCGCTTGACCAGCACCTCGAGGGTTAAATTCAGCTTGGCCGGTGCCAGGATGGTCAGCATGCCGCCTTCTTCCTCTGGCATTTTTTATATGCCTGCCACAATTGTGCCCACTCCTCAAGGGTGAGGGTCTCGGCACGGCGCGGCGACGCTATGCCGGCTTCCGCTAACACGTTAAGTACATCGGCCTTGGGCCAGCTTAGTCCCTGCGCCAGAGAATTGGCGAGCTGCTTGCGGGGGCTGGCGAAGCCCGCCCTGACCAGTTCAAAGAAGCTATCTACGTCATCCACCGCCACCGCCGGCCGGGCGTACAGGTCGATGCGCAGTATGGCGGAATCGACCTTTGGTGCCGGGTAAAATGCTTTCGCCGGTACCTTGCCGATAATCACGGGCCGACCGTAAAACTGCACGCCGATGCTGAGCAGTCTCCTTTTCCCCGGCCCGGCGGCAATGGCCTCGGCCACCTCTTTCTGCACCATCACCACCATCAAATCTGGCTTCAGGGAGGCTTCCAGGAAGTGGCGCAGCACCGGAGAGGTGATGTAGTAAGGGAGGTTGGCCACCACCTTGTACCGCTCTGGCCTGGCCAGTAGCGCCGCCGGCTCAACTTTGAGGATGTCCTCGTTGATAATGGTAGCATTGGGGAGAGAGGCCAGTTCCTGTTGCAGAAAATCGGCCAGTTTGTCGTCCATCTCGATGGCGATGACCCGCCGTGTCCTCTGGGCAAGCTCTCTGGTCAGGATTCCCAGCCCCGGTCCAACCTCCATTACGGTGTCGTCGGGGGTGAGTTCGGCCGCGGCCAGTATCTGCTGCCGCACGTCGTCATCGATGAGGAAATGCTGCCCCAGCCGCTTCCTTGCCTTTAAAGCAAAGCGGCGCAGCAATTGTTTGGTTTCGGCCAGCAGCGATTCTTCTTTCAAATGGCACCCGCCTGCATATTGCTCCTGAAAATAGTGAGGCCGTGCACCTGCCCTCGACCCTGCCCAATAGCTTGCTCGGGCCAGCCAGCTCCAGCCAGGCAACCCTGCGGCACCCGGAAAGTACCATTTACCGCTGCTTCCTTTCGGACCTGACGGGGTTCATAGCCTTCCGCCGCGCAAGACCCGGCCTTCAACACCACTTGACCAGAGTAGTCCAACCAGACAAGAGCCTCAAGCTGGAATTCAACCCTGCTGTAGCGGATTGCAGGTTCAGGGCACCGCTAGCTCCCCATCTAGCACGACCTCAACAAAATGCTAAATCGCCCGTGCCATTTTGTCAAGAGTAGCTGCACTTGATATCGGCCTACATGCCGTGTCGCAGTCGTACCGCCAGCCGTATGGGGAGCCCTTTCGCCATCATTTTTTCCTGCGTGGCGTCAATGTCATAGGGTATGCGGTACAACCTTAACATTCTGGTGTTGCTGTCGTATATAACGTAGCTGGCGCGTGGGTCTCCGTCGCGCGGTTGCCCCACACCTCCGGGATTGATAATCAGACGGCTTTCGCCCAGCGCCAGTCCGATATTGGCCACCAGTCGACTGAACGTACAGGAGCCGTCTTCTTCCTTGAAAACCAGCGGGACGTGGGAATGGCCGAGCAGGCAGTAGGGCGACTGGAAAAAACTGAAGTTCTCCCGGGCAATACCGGTTGATATAACGTATTCCCATATCGGCTCTCTCGGGCTGCCGTGTACCAGCGTGAATGTATCTTTATCGATTGCCAGGGGCAGGTCCTCCAGGTACTGAATATCTGCCTGGCTTAATTGCCCGGCGGTCCACTGGCAGGCCAGCGCGGCATCGGGATTGAACTCGGCGGTGCTTATCTTGCCGATGGCGGCCCAGTCATGGTTCCCGGCCACGCAGACGTGACTGTACCGTTGCAGCCGTTCAATGCACTCGTGGGGGTCAGGCCCGTAGCCGACGATATCGCCCAGGCACCATATTTCCTCCACCCCTCCCCGCTGCTCCATGTCATCAAGCACGGCGTTGAAGGCGGCCAGGTTGGCGTGAATGTCTGCCATAATGGCGTAACGCATGGTACTACTATATCAATTTTAGTATGGGATGAGAAAGCGGCAGGTGGGAAATATTGGTTTGAAGGGCAGTAGGGTTAGGGCTGCGAAACTCACAAGCGCAAGGCGAATTGAGATAGCTAAGAAGGCAGCTCAGGCTAGGTGGGGTAAATAATTAACACCACATTCATTGTGCGGCCAACTTAGCGCTGACAAGGCGATTAAAGCTGACATCAGCTTCTGCTGCTTGTATATGGAGATTTCTGTGTAAATCTGGCGGTATACGAACCGTGAAATTGCCCGAATACTTCCTGATTGCGAGAGGTTGGGGAATAGACTCGTTGTTGGAACGCATATCCGAGATGACTTCTGCTACAACATCTCGTATCCCCCGCAACGCCTCCTCATAACTACCAGCTAGCCAACTTAGGCTAGGGAACTCCGCACATAAGCCCACATACTCCCCGTCTTCATCAGACCAAGTAACCCGATAGGTATAGCGGTCATTTTTTATTGCTACTTCTGTTGTCATATTGTGCCTCCAGTTTGTTTATAGCCTTTAGTACCTGTCTAACTTGATATGCCTTACCCTTACCATTGTCGTTTTGTATATTTATTCTGGGGTCGCCCCGCCATGGTGTTTTATATATGTTATGACCACTTTTCTGGCGGCTTTCCCCAAAGTAATAGTCGCAGACTTTACAGAGGTCAGCGAATCTAACATCATTCGGGTTCCTTGCCATTTGTTGAACTATTTTATCTATGGAACCCATCTTCTCAGCTTATACGGTATCATTAATGATACCATTTGTCAAGTGCAGTGAAACATAATTGCTAAATATTTAGAAAAATAATTTTAAATTGTCCCCAAAATACTGCAAAGTGTGTTTTCCTTTGACTAATTCAGCGATTAATTATATAATTTAACTTTCTAGTGCCTGACAGGATTGGTGGGATGAAGCGCGGCTTTGTAAGTGTGGTGATGAATATATGTATCATGCGTTGCCCGCAAGGGCTAGCGGCTGGTGAAACTATGTCGTGGAAGGTGACGCATGATGAAAACAATAGCGGAAATCAACGAGAAGATACGGCAGGGCAAGGCCGTAGTCGTCAATGCTGAAGAAGTCATTGACCTGGTCAAAGAAAAAGGCGTAAAGCACGCCGCTCAACATGTAGACGTGGTGACCACGGGCACCTTCGGCCCGATGTGCTCATCCGGTATCTATTTCAACACCGGTCACAGCAAACCGAGAATCAAGCTGGGTGGCGGGCGTGTTTATTTCAATGATGTCCTCGCTTATCCCGGGCTGGCGGCGGTGGACGTTTTTCTGGGGGCAAATGCCCTGCCCGACGATGACCCCAGAAACCGGGTGCATCCCGGCGATTTCAATTACGGCGGCGGTCATGTCATCGAGGAGCTGGTGGCGGGCAGGGATATCCGGATGACGGCGACCGCCTACGGCACCGATTGTTACCCCAGGAAACGGCTGGAGACCTGGCTCAATATCAAGGACCTCAATGAAGCGGTGCTGTTCAATATCCGCAATGCGTACCAGAACTATAACGTCGCCGTAAATCTATCCGATAAGACCATCTATACCTACATGGGGGTGCTCAAGCCGCGCCTGGGCAATGCCAACTACTGCAGTGCCGGGCAGCTGTCGCCACTGCTCAACGACCCGCACTACCGTACCATCGGCATCGGCACCAGGATTTTCCTGGGTGGTGGCGTCGGGTATGTGGCCTGGCAGGGAACCCAGCATAACCCGAATGTGCTTCGCACCGAAGCGGGTGTGCCCAAAAGGAGTGCCGGGACGCTGGCCGTAATCGGCGACCTGAAGCAGATGAGCCACAGGTGGCTGGTGGGAACGAGCATGTACGGCTACGGCGTTACTCTGACCGTGGGGGTCGGCGTGCCCATACCCATCCTCAACGAGGAAATCCTCCGCAGCACGGCCGTCACCGATGAAGAGATATATGCCGGGGTGGTCGACTATTCGGACGCCTATCCCAACGTGAAGCCGGACATCGTCGGTGAGGTAAACTACGCTCAGTTGAAGAGCGGCGCGATAAAGTTGCAGGGCAAGAATATGCCCACCGGTTCTCTGTCCAGCTACTCCCGGGCGTTGGAAATCGCTGAGATTCTGAAGGACTGGATAAAACGCGGCGAGTTTCTGCTCACCGAGGCAGTGGCACCGCTGCCGGGTGTTGAGTCCGACATTGCTTTCAAACCATTGCCGGAACGCCCGCTGGAGATTTGACTCCATATTTGAAGCAATAAATAACTGTGGATATTAACTGGAGGTAATGACAATGGCAGTTACAAAAAGAGTGGTTCTGCACTTCCCAAGACGATTGGTGGAGCAACCGGTCATCTACCATCTGGTCAGGGATTTTAACCTTGAATTCAACATTTTAAGGGCGTCCATCACCGCCGAACCGGAGGAGGAAGGGCTGCTGGTGTTGCAACTGAAGGGCGAGCAGGACGAATATGATAAGGGCGTTAAATTCCTGCTCAAGGCCGGGGTGAAAATTCAGTCGCTCAGCCAGGACGTCACCCGGAATGAGGCGCGCTGCACTCACTGCGGCGCCTGCGTCACCATCTGTCCTCCCGGCGCCTTTGTAATTGACTCGAAAACGAGACAGGTCAGGTTCGAAGATGAAAAATGCGTGGCCTGCGGGCTGTGCATCAAGGCCTGTCCGCCACGGGCGATGGAAGTTCACTTTTAAGCAGATGTATCAGCCGCGTACCTACCGCCACTGGGTAAAGGGCGATGACCTGGTCGTCTTCAGCGTCGTGGTAAAGGAGACGGACCTGCACCTGAGCGCCGCGAGCAACCTGCGGCGCAAAGCACATAGAATGGTGCTGAAGTACCGCGACAGTCTGGAGAGGTACATTGCCCGCCACCCTGATTTTTTAACCTCCCTCGAGCCGCTCGAGGTTGAGAAAGATGCGCCGATAATTGTCCGCGATATGGCCGAGGCTGCCCGCTTGTGCGGCGTCGGCCCGATGGCGGCGGTGGCGGGCGCCATTGCCGGGTTTGTCGGCAGGGAGTTGCTTGAGTTCTCTCCGGAAGTCATCGTGGAGAACGGCGGCGACATTTTTATAAAAATTCAGCGGCAGAGGACGATAGGTATTTTCGCCGGCAACTCTCCGCTGACCGGCAAGCTCGGCCTTGAGCTCAATCCGGAGGACACGCCGCTGGGTATCTGCACCTCATCGGGGACGGTGGGGCACTCGCTGAGCTTTGGCCGGGCGGACGCGGTGATTGTGCTCGCCGACTCGGCCACGCTGGCCGATGCCGCGGCCACCGCCATCGGCAACCGGGTCAGCGAAGTGACGGATATAGAGAAGGGCATTGAGTTTGCGCAGGGTATCGGCCAGCTTAAAGGGGTGGTCATCATCAAGGACGACCGCCTGGGGGTGTGGGGAGATGTGAAAATGGTGCCCACGAACTAATGAGTAATCAGGTATTTTCTGTTAGACAATGTGTCCATTCCGTTGTATAGTTTTGCTATGCATCCGCTCGATGGGCCAAGAGCTAAGGCCAAGAGGGCAAAGAGCCAACTCGTAACCCTCCAGAAGGTTACTCAACGGTTCTTCGAAATAAATCGCTACACCGTCGTCTTGGCCGAGTTCGATAGAAAAACCGGCGGTCAGAACGTCCGAGTTAATGATTGTCCCACACTTCCCGATGAGTGGATGGTAATAATTGGAGAGATTGCCCATGACCTGCGTTCTGCCCTTGACCTCTTGGCTTGGCAACTGAGGTGTGTCAGAGACGACTCCGACACCATTACTCAATTTCCCATCTGCAAGCGAGCACGGACAAGAGATAATAGGAAACATAGAACTAGTTTCCGATATTGGACGAGGGTGAATGGTTGGGTCGTCAATAGAGACATTACTAACATCGACAAGAGGTTTCTTAAAATACTCGAGTCTTTTCAGCCATACAAGCGAGGGAATAAGGGTAGGCATAACCCCCTTTTTCTTCTTCAGCAGCTTAACAATACCGACAAACATCGCCTCATTACTGTCTTGACTCCAGCTTTGGGGAGTTTCACTTTTCACGGACTTATCGGTGGAGGAAGCAAATTCAATAAAAGGATGCCTTTGCATCCTAATGCAAAAGTTGGGTATGTTATGCCTCTTCAAAAAGGTGGCGTTCCTACCCTTAGTTTTGTTGACGGACATCCCAAAATGGTGATGAGAGAAGAGGTGGAGGTGAATTTCGATATCGCCCCTGGCATACGCTTCGGCAACAGTTGTAATGCCGTAAAACGCCTTCCAGTCATTAAAACTCTTCATCGCATTTCTAACGAAGTCTCTCGCATCATTGAATCTTTCGCCAATGATTTCTGATTGATTTATTACTTCCATAGTTTCGCAACTGCCTCTATTTTGTCCCCCATACGCTCAACGTGCTATAATTTTCACCATGAAAGTCTCGGCGCTGGGAGAGTTCGGTCTGATTGACCTCCTGGCCAGAATGATTTCTGATTCACAGGATAAGGGCGCGGTGTCCTACCGGAAACTTATCATCGGCATCGGGGATGATGCCGCCGCCTGGAAAGGCGATGCCACCACCCAGCTGGTAACCACCGACTCGCTTTTTCAGGACGTCCATTTCCGGCTGAGTACCACTCCCTGGCACGAGCTCGGCTGGAAATCGCTGGCGGTGAACCTGAGCGACATCGCCGCCATGGGCGGCGTACCGATGTACGCGGTGGTCTCGCTGGCGCTGCCGCCGGATACGGAGGTGGATGACGTCCGGGCGCTCTACCAGGGGGTGATTGAGCTGGCGCAGCGATTCGGGGTCGCCCTTATCGGCGGCGACACCTGCCGGGCGCCTCTGGTTTCAATTACGATTACCGTGCTGGGCAGCGCCAGCGATAAAAATGGGAAAATGCTCACCCGTTCCGCCGCCCGCCCCGGTGACAAAATCGCCGTGACCGGTGCGCTCGGCGCCGCCGCGGCCGGCATGGAAATGCTGGATAAAAAGCTTGAGTTAGATGCTGAGTCGGGCGGCCAGTTGCGCCGGTCTTTCCTGCAACCCGAGCCCCGGGTGGCCGAGGGGCAGCGACTGGTGGCGCTGGGCGTGAAAGCGGCCATCGACATCAGCGACGGGCTCATAGCTGACCTGAAGCATATCTGCCAGTCCAGCGGGGTCGGGGCCAGGGTTGAAATGGCGCAGATACCGGTTGCGCCCGCGGTCAGGGCTCATTTCCGTGACCGGGCGCTTGAGCTGGCCACCACCGGCGGTGAGGACTATGAGCTGCTGTTCACCGCGAGCGATGATGTAATTGACAGGGTGAAGGCAGAGCTTCCCTGCCCGGTAACAGTTATCGGCGAGGTTGTGGCTGAGAAGCCGGGCAGCGTGGTCACGGTTGACGAGCATGGCGGGCTCCTTAGCCTGACAAAGACCGGCTGGGAGCATTTCAGGGCATAAAACAGTATCCAGGTGAAGAAAAGGATGAAAGAAAAAAACCAGTTACCTTCTGCGGCGAGTGCCGGTCAGGGCATGTGCTTCGGCTGTGGAAAGAAGAACCCGCTGGGCCTGCGTCTGAAATTCAGGCGGGACGGCGGAGGTGTCAGCACGGAGTTCACGCCCGGAGAATACTATCAGAGCTGGGCGAATATCATTCACGGTGGCATCATCACCACCGTCCTTGACGAGGCAATGGGACATGCCGCTCTGATGAGCGGCCACTTCGGTTTCCTGACCGCGTCAATACAGATCAATCTCAAGCGCCCTGCCTGCGTGAATAGTAAACTTATTGTCAAAGCTGAGGTGGTAAAGAACCAGGGGAGAAAGATTGAGGTGGCGGGAAGCCTGTCTTTGCCCGATGGCACCCTGGTGGCGGAGGGTAAGGCGGTACAGATTATCCTTGAAGGGGACCAGCTAAAGGCGGTGGTATGGGACATGGACGGGGTTATCGCCGATACGGCCCCCTTCCATTTTCAGGCGTGGCAGGAGGTTTTCCGCAAAAGAAAGATACCGTACTCCAGAGAGGTCTTTCAGGGCAATTTCGGCAAACGGAATGACGTCATCGTGCGGAGCATTGTCGGGGAAGGTTACCCGGAAAGTGAACTGGAGGCCATTCTGGCGACCAAAGAGGGGCTGTTCCGCAAGAAAGCGGCGGGGAATCTCAGGTCGTTTCCGGGTGCTCTGGAGTTGATTGATGAATTAAAAGAATATAAGGTCAGAATTGCTCTGGCCACTTCCTCCCCGATTGAGAACGGCCAGTTTGTTTTACGGCAACTGGGCATAGAGGACCGTTTCGATGTTACCGTGTGGGGTCGGGAGGTTACCGAGGGTAAGCCAAGCCCGCTGATTTTCCTGCTCGCCGCCGAGCGATTGAATATCGACCCGAAGAACTGCGTCGTTATCGAGGATTCTGTGTCCGGTGTTACCGCCGCAAAACGTGCCGGTATGAGATGCCTTGCGGTAACCAACAGCCACCCGGGAGAAAAGCTCGGGGACGCTGACCTCCTGGCTGACGGTCTGGAAGATGTCAGCGTGGCCGACCTGGCCGGGATTTTCAATGCGTCGGAGAAAGGATGAGAACTTAAAATTATGGCAGTAACGGAAAGGTCTCTGGTGCTGATTAAACCCGATGCCGTGCGGAACGGGCAAAGCGATGAGATTATCAGCCGTTTTAAGAAACTGGGGCTCAGAATGGCGGCGCGCAAGACGTTGCGTATGGATAGAGCCCTGGCCGAGCAGCACTATGCGGTGCACCGGGATAAGCCATTTTTTGAAATCCTGGTCGGTTACATGACGTCGGCGCCGGTAGTGGCGATGGTTTTCGAAGGGGAAAAGGCGGTGGCTAAAATCAGGCAGGCGATGGGCGCCACCGACCCGGCCAAGGCAGAAACAGGAACGATACGGGCCGACTTTGGCCTGGACGTAACGCGCAATGCAGTACACGGCTCCGACTCGGGTGAGACGGCGGAGGAAGAAATCAGGCTTTTCTTCACCGGGGATGAAATCGCTGCCACTGAGAAGCGCTAGGCGGTTGATGAAAAGCATGTTCAAGTCGTTCCCTCTCCCTTTCGCAAAGGGAGATTGAGAGGGATTTTTAGCTTGGAAATCCCCCTTATTCCCCCTTTTTCAAAGGAGGAAATGGCCGAAGAAGGCTTTTTCAGCACCCTGCTAGGCGGTATTACTGAATCCGCAGCACCAGGTCAGCCTGGCCCCAGAGTCGGTCAAGCTGGTAGAACTCCCGCTCTGATGAGGAAAATATGTGCACGATTACGTCGCCGTAGTCGAGCAGGAGCCAGCCCGAGTCCGCCGTGCCTTCGTGGTGGATGGGGAGAACCCCATCCTTTTTCAGGCTTTGTTCCGCTTCTTCATAAATAGCCCGTATCTGCCGCTCGCTCTCTCCGCTGCAGATGACAAAGTAGTCGGCGAAGCTGCACACCTTTCTGGTATCAAGCAGCACAATGTCGCTGGCCTGCCTTTCACCGGCGGCGTCCACGGCTCTGCGGGCTATTTCTATTCCTTCCAGAATTCGGGCCTCCCCAGCTTTGGTACTTAAAATTATAACATAGCCGTGGTAATTATACAGTTGTGTATTGACAAATGATTTTAAGTTGTGCTATGTTTAACATAATAAAAAGCAATTAGTTTTTGGTCGAGATGGTCAGTCAAAAGTTTAACGCCTATTATTATTTTTATTACTTTTTCTGGCACCCAGGTGCTGGGGAGGGCTTCGTATGAGTTAATTACGGCCAAGAGATAAAGAAATCGGAAATGAAGCAAGCAGCAGAGCCCTCCCCGGAAGGGCTTTTTTATTTGCCCGTTATTGAAAAAACTAATCGGACAAACTGAGGAGAAAGAAGATGATAATCATGGACTCGACAGCAACCAAAGAAGAAATCGCCAACGTGGTGAAGGAAATCAAAAAATTTGGCCTTAAGGCCGATGTCTCGCGGGGCGAGTTCCGGACGGTAATCGGGCTGATTGGCGACGAAAGAAAAGCGGACTTCTCTCACTTTGCCACTCTTCCCGGAGTGAAAGAGGCTTTCATGGTAGAAACGCCGTACAAACTGATCAGCCGGGATTACGGGCGGCGTTTTAACGGTGGGGGTGAATCGCGATTGATACGGGTGGGCGAAGTAACCATCGGTGGCGATGACCTGGTGATTATCGCCGGACCATGCACCGTTGAAAGCAAATCTCAGCTATTCCGCATTGCCGAAAAGGTAAAGAAGGCCGGGGCTCATATGCTGCGGGGTGGTATCTTCAAACCCAGGAGCTCTGTCCATTCTTTTCAGGGGCTGGGGGCTAATGGCCGTAATGAAGCGGAAGAGGCGCTGCGCTGGCTGCATGAAGCCGGGCAAAAATTTGAAATGCCGGTGGTAACCGAGGTGAGGGGTGAGGCGCAGGTTGACCTGGTGGCCGGTTACGCTGATATAATGCAGATTGGTGCCCGCAACATGTACAATCAAGACCTGCTCGCCAGTGTGGCCAGAGCCGATAAACCGATACTGTTCAAGCGGCATTTCGGCGCCGGGATTGATGAGTTTTTATCTTTCGCCGAATACATGGCAGCGGAAGGCAACAAGGATATAATATTGTGTGAGCGCGGCATCCTGCCCGTGGGCAAGGGGAAAAACTACACCCGCTATACTTTTGACCTGTCGGCGATTCCGGTCATTCAGAAGGAGACCTATCTGCCGGTGGTTGCCGACCCCAGCCACGCTACCGGGCGGCAGGACCTTGTTTTCAACATGAGCTGCGCGGCGGTGGCCGCCGGAGCGTGCGGCCTGATGATTGAGACACACTACAACCCGTCAGAGGCTTTGATTGATGGTATGCAGATGGTGACGCCGGAAGAACTGAAAGAGATTATCAGTGCCTGCCGGAAAATCCATAAACTGGTTGCTCAAAAACACAGGGCGAAGGTGTTAACTGGATGAGAAGGATTGATGTGGCCGTCGGCGGTGGAGGCTACCCGGTTTATATCGGGCCGGGCACGCTGGCACAGGCAGGTCGCTACTTGAAGGAACTTGGGCTTGCCGGCCGGCTGGTGGTCGTCACTGACGCTACGGTAAAAAAATTATATGGCGCGGCGCTGTGCCGGGCGCTGGCAGCAGACGGATTTCAGGTCAGTGTTCTTGAGGTGCCGCCCGGTGAGGAACAGAAGTCGCTGCAAAGTGCCGGCCGACTTTACCAGGAACTGACCGCCGTTCGTGCCGAGAGGACTACACCGATTCTGGCCCTGGGAGGGGGCGTAATCGGTGACCTGGCGGGCTTTGTGGCGGCCACCTATCAAAGGGGGATACCGCTGGTGCAGCTGCCGACCACACTGCTGGCCCAGGTCGACAGTAGCATTGGTGGCAAGGTGGCGGTGGACCACGGACAACTGAAGAACATGGTCGGCGCTTTTTACCAGCCGGAAATGGTCATTGCCGATACGGATACATTGAAATCTTTGCCTGGGGAAGAACTGAAAAACGGGCTGGCCGAGGTTATTAAAGGCGCTGCCATACGTGACGGGCGCTTTTTCTCTTTTCTTGAGGAGAATATGGAGAGGATAAAATCGCTTGATGAAGCTATTCTCGAGGAGATTGTATATCAGTCGGTAACCATCAAGGCGAACGTGGTGGCGGAGGACGAGCTTGACCTTGGTCTAAGAAATATTTTGAATTACGGCCATACCATCGGACATGCCGTTGAGTCGGTCTCCGGTTTCAAGATAAAGCACGGTGAAGCGGTGGCCATCGGCATGGTAGCCGCTGCTCGAATATCGAACAAAATGGGCTTACTGGATGAAAAAGATGTAGATAGGTTGATAAATGTAATTGAATTAGCCGGGCTGCCCGCTAGGATGCCCGATTTCAGCATTGAAGCAGTAACGCAGGCGATGCAGCGCGACAAGAAAGTGCGGGAGGGAAAGGTCAGGTTCGTCCTGCTTCAGTCAATTGGAAATGCGGTGGTCACCGATGATGTGCCTCCGTCTTTAATCAAGGAGGTTTTGGCTCAAAAATGACCGGACTTAAAATCTGTGCCTCCATAGTAAATGATGACCTCGAAGCCGTCAGGCGTGTTGAGCCGCTGGTTGATTTATACGAGGTGCGAATCGACCTGATTGGCTCCGAATGGAGAGAGGTCGCCGGACAGCTGAAAAAGCCCTGGATTGCCTGCAATCGGAAATCAGATGAAGGGGGAACCTGGCGGGGTGGCGAGGAAGCAAGGATTGCCGAGCTGCTCAATGCCCTTGAGCTCGGTGCGGAGATAATTGATGTTGAGCTAAGCACGGAAGGCCTCGGCGACGTGGTGTCACGAATTAAAAAGCGGGCAGAATGCCTGATTTCTTATCATGATGTGGCAAAGACGCCTTCGATTGATGTGATAAAGGGACTGGCCAGGAAGCAGCTTGCCGCCGGGGCTGACATCTGTAAGGTGGTTACCACGGCACAGCAATTCGAGGACAACGTGAGCGCCCTGCGGCTTATTCGAGAGTTTCCTGAAGAGAGAATTATCTCGTTTGCCATGGGGCCGCTTGGCCTGGTGAGCAGGATTCTCTGTCCGCTGGTTGGCGGCGAATTCATCTACGCTGCCATTGAAACAGGTAAGGAAGCGGCATCGGGGCAGTTAACGGTGAGCGACCTGCGGGAAATTTACCAGATGGTGAAGCGATGAGTGCCATAACTGGAAAAACAAAGGTCTGCGGGATAATCGGCGACCCCATCGAGCACAGCATGTCGCCGGTGATGCATAACGCGGCCTTTAAAGCTTTAGGCCTCGACTATGTCTACTTTCCGTTTCACGTGCAGCGGGGGGAACTGCCCGGTGCGATAGCCGGCATAAGAGCTTTAAATGTCGTCGGCCTGAACGTAACCATACCGCATAAAGAGGCGGTGATACCACTTTTGGACAGGCTGGAGCCGCTGGCGGAGAGGATGGGGGCGGTGAATACCATTGTCAATGAGGGCGGGTTGCTCACCGGACACAATACTGACGCCCCCGGCTTTATGCAGGCGCTGCGGTCGAAAGGCATTGACCACGAAGGCAAGAGTATCCTCATACTGGGTGCCGGCGGTGCCTCGAAGGGCATCTCCTTTATCCTGGCCGAGGCCGGCGCCAGTCTGGTCATACTGAACCGTACTGTAACCAGAGCAGAGGAGCTGGCATCGCAGATTGCGCAATACTATCATCGGAGACCCGAAGCGTTGACATTAAGTGAGGAAAACCTGGCCAGGGGGCTTGATGGGGCCGATGTTCTGGTCAATACCACCAGTGTGGGCATGGTTCCCGATGTCAACCAGACCCCTGTGCCTGCCAGCCTGCTCAATCACAATCTGGTGGTTTGCGATATCGTTTACAATCCCCTGGAAACAAAGTTGCTTCGAGAGGCCAAAGTGGCTGGTGCCCGGACCATAGACGGGCTGGATATGCTCGTCTGGCAGGGCGCGCTGGCTTTTGAGAAGTGGACCGGCCAGAAAGCACCGTTTGAAGTCATGAAACAGGCAGCGATAAAGGCGTTAGGATATGAAAAGTAACATTGCCCTCATCGGTTTTATGGGGACGGGAAAGACGGCGGTGGGCAGATTGCTGGCCGAAAAGCTGGGCAGGGGTTTCATCGAGCTGGACGCATTGATAGAACAGATAGCGGGAAAGACCATCCCCGAAATTTTTGCGAAGGACGGGGAAACCGCTTTCCGCGAACTTGAGATTGAGGCGACCAGAGACGTGGCGGGGAAGGAAAACACGGTGGTGGCCTGCGGCGGCGGCGTTGTCCTGAACCAGATAAACATCGACCGACTGAGAAAGCACAGTGTGATTGTTTATCTCACTGCATCGCCTGAAGCGATTTTGAAGAGGACTTTATCGGATACAAATGAGAGGCCGCTGCTGGTGGCGGAAGACAAGACGGGAGAGGTGAGAAAACTTTTAGAGTTCAGGCAGCCGTTCTATGAGCGCGCTGCTGACATAACTGTGGACACTTCCGGGCTGGAAGTGGCAGGGGTGGTTGAACAAATAATAACCGGATTAAAAGAGAATGAAAATTACCATTGAGGGAAGTGACATCAGAGGCAAGGTGACCGCGCCTCCATCCAAGAGCTATACCATAAGGGGCCTGATGTGCGCCGCACTGGCTCGCGGAGAGAGCCAGATAATAAATCCGCTGTGTGCGGATGATACCGAGGCAGCGGTGCGGGTGCTGGGCAACATCGGTGTGGGCGTTGAGCGGTCGGAAGACATCTGGCGAGTCAGAGGCGGTAACTTCAGACAGCCTGACGCTGACCTCTGCTGCGGCGACTCGGCGGCGACGCTGAGGTTCATGACCGCGATATGCTCGATAGTCCCGGGAAGGTGCCATCTGACGGCGGGCGCTTCGCTGGCCAGGAGGCCGGTTGAGCCGCTGGTGAAGGCGCTGCAGCGCCTGGGCGTGGATTGCTCTGCAAATGGTGGCGTGGCGCCGGTGGTGGTCAACGGAGGGAGGTTAAGAGGTGGGGATACCGAGCTGCCCGGCGATGTCAGTTCCCAGTTCGTTTCGGCGCTGTTGCTGGTCTCGCCGTTAGCCGAGGAAGGGATGCGCATCAGGTTGACCACGCCTCTGGAATCAAAGCCCTATGTGGCCATGACCCTTGAATGCATGGCGAAATTCGGCGTAAAAGTGGCAGTATCCGAGAATATGGACGATTTTCGCACGTCCCCGCAGAAGTACCAGCCCGGCAGGTATGAGGTGGAAGGCGATTGGTCGTCGGCCTCGTACTTCCTGGCGCTGGGCGCGGTCTCGGATGGAGTGGAGATAGATAACCTGAACCCGGAGAGCCTGCAGAGCGATAAGTTTATGCTGGCATTCCTGAGCCAGATGGGCACAGATATGAATGTATCACCGCATGCTATCAGGGTAAAGAGTTCAAGGCTGAAGGCGCTGCGCGCCGATTTGTCCAATTGCATTGACCTTCTGCCCACCATGGCCACTCTGGCGGCGGTGGCCGAGGGAACCAGCGAGCTTGAAGGCATTGGCCGGGCACGGCTAAAAGAATCGGACCGCGTGGCTGCGGTTCGGGAGGGCCTGGAGAGGATGGGGGTGAAGGTGGTTGCGGAAAAGGACAGGATGGCCATCACGGGCTCGAAGCTGAAAGGTGCGGTCATTGACAGCCACGATGACCACCGTGTTGCCATGGCCTTCAGCGTCCTGGGCACACGGGTGGGGAACACCGTGATAAATGGCGCAGAATGCGTCAACAAGACATTTCCTGGATTCTGGGATATACTAAGAAACATTGGAGGCAGGGTGAAGGTAGATGGGTGACAGTCTGGGGAAGCTTTTCACCATCACCGGCTTCGGTGAGAGCCACGGCGCCTGTATGGGTGTGGTGGTTGACGGCTGCCCGGCAGGCCTACCTCTCGCTGAGGCGGACATCCAGCCGGAGGTAGAGAGAAGGCGGCCAGGAGCCGCCGGCACCACAGAGCGGTGGGAGCCGGATAAAGTGGAGATAACCTCCGGCGTCTACGACGGGCATACCACCGGTGCTCCCATCTGCATGCTCACCTGGAACAAAGACATTGATTCCGGGGTCTACAAGAAAAATCGGTTTGCCCTCCGTCCCGGCCATGCCGACTATACCGCCTTCATGAAATATGGCGGATTCAACGATTTCCGTGGCGGGGGCCGGTTTTCGGGGAGGATAACCCTGGCCTATGTCATGGCCGGGGCAATCGCCAGGAAGTTAATCGGACGCCTGGGCATTGATGTCTTCGCCCACACTGTTGCCATCGGTGGTATAAAAGCCCGGACGCTGGAACTGGCCAGTATCAAGGGAAAAGCTGAAAGGGACCCGCTGTGGTGTGCCGACCCGGAAGCTGCCGACAAAATGGCCCGATTGATAGAGAAAGCGCGGGAAGAAAAAGACAGCCTGGGCGGTGTTATTGAGGGCATTGCCCTGAATGTACCTGTCGGACTGGGCGAGCCTGTTTTCGATAACCTCGATGGGGAGCTATCGAAAGCCCTGTTCGCTATTCCGGCGGTCAAGGGAGTGGAGTTCGGGGCTGGCTTTGCTGTCGCTGATATGAAAGGCTCGGAAAATAATGACCTTTACGATATAAGAGATGGGAAAATCGTTACCCGCACCAACAACGCCGGCGGGGTGCTGGGTGGCATCAGCACCGGCATGCCGGTACTCGTCAGGGTGGCCGTCAAGCCGACCGCCTCCATCGCCAGAAGTCAGGAAACGGTAGATATTCAAAAGATGGCAGAAACAAATCTCACGGTGACGGGCCGACATGATACCTGCATCGTTCCCCGGGCAGTGCCGGGGGTGGAGGCGATGATGGCGGTGACCATATGCGACTTTGCCCTGCGGGCAGGGCTTATAACGAGGGTGTTGACATGAGCCTTGAAGAGCTACGGAAAAAGATTGATGACGTTGACGCCAGAATCGTCGAGCTTATCGGCGAGCGGATACGCATTGCTGAGGAGATAGGCAGGGACAAGCGGGCAAAGGGAAGCTCGATTGAAGACCGGGAAAGAGAAAAGAAGGTGCTGGAGAATGTCAAAAGCATTGCCAGAAAGCAAAATATCGACGTTGACGGGAGAGAACTGGAAAATATCTATGAGCGCATCATCTCTGCCTGCAAAAATAAAGAGGGCGTTACGGTTGCCTTCCAGGGCGAGGCGGGCGCTTACAGCGAGGAAGCCGCATTTCAATTCTTCGGTACGTCAATAGCGCTCAGGCCCCACGAGACGCTGGAAGAAGTCTTCAAATCGGTGGAGGAGGAAGGGGTGCAATTCAGCGTCGTGCCGGTGGAAAACTCGCTGGAAGGGAGTATTAATCGGGCCTACGACCTTATGCTGGAATCAGGTCTCCGCGTATGTGGCGAGACCGAGCTGAGAGTAATCCACTGCCTCATTGCCGGCCCTGACGCCAATCTGGATACGGTGAAGAAGGTCTACTCGCATCCTCAGGCACTGGGACAGTGCCGCAGCTTCCTGAAGCACCTGAACGCGACACTGATTTCCAGCTATGATACTGCGGGCAGTGTCAAGATGATCAAGGAACAGGGGTTAACGGACAGCGCGGCCATCGCCAGCGCCCGGGCCGCCGAAATCTATGGCATGAAGGTCATCGCCAGAGAGATAGAGGACAACCCCAACAATTTCACCCGCTTTTTCATCCTGGCCGGGAAAGACGCGCCACCAAGCGGGCAGGATAAAACCTCGATTGTTTTCTCAACCAAGAACCAGCCAGGCGCACTGTACGAAGCGCTGGGTGAATTTTCCCGTCGCAATATAAACCTGAGCAAGCTGGAATCCAGGCCAACGCGGCAAAAGCCCTGGCAGTACAATTTCTACCTCGATTTCGAAGGTCACCGCGAGGATGCCGCCGCCCGCGAGGCACTGGCGAATGTGGAGAAACTGTCAATTTTCCTCAAGGTACTGGGTTCGTATCCGAAGGCAAAAGGACGATTTTGAGGTGCATATTTGAAGGTTGCCATAATCGGTGGTTCGGGGAAGATGGGGCGGTGGTTTGCCCGCCATCTGCGTGCAGAGGGCGACGACGTGGTAATCAGTGGCCGAACCGAAAGCAAAGTCTCGGAAACCAGGCGGGAGCTGGGTGTTGACGCTGCTTCAAGTGTAGAGGCGGTCAAAGACGCCGACGTTATACTGCTTTCGGTGCCGATAGAGACTTTTGAGGACATCGTTGCCGAGCTGGCCCCCCATATCCAGCCGGGACAGGTGGTGGTTGATGTTACCTCGGTTAAGGTCATGCCCGTGGCCGCCATGCACCGGCACCTGAAGGCCAGACTGGTACTGGGGACACACCCGCTCTTTGGTCCGGGGGCGAAAGGGATTACCGGCCAGAACTTTGTATTAACGCCAACGAACAGTGAGGAAGAGGCGCTGGCTGAGAAGGTCAGAGGTTATCTGGAAACAAGGGGTGCCAGAGTCAGCCTGATGACGCCTGAAGAACACGACGATAAAATGGCCGTCATTCTCGGGCTCTCTCATTTTATTGCCGTGGTGGCTGCCGATACGCTCATCAGCTCGAACAAGGTCGCACCGCCAACGGCGCTCGGCGGCATCACCTATAAGGTACTGCTTACCCTGGTGGAAAGTGTTATTTCGGAGAATCCGGAGCTTTATGCTTCGATTCAGATGAATTTGCCTGGCGTTGCGGAAATTGAGGCACTATTACAGAGTAAGGTGGCAGCGTGGGCAGAGCTGGTGAAGAAGAAAGACAGGGACGGCTTTATCCGGCAGATGAAAACGCTGAAAAGCAGGCTGGAAAAAGACAATCCCGATTTTGGCAAAGCCTACGAGAATATGTACCGGCTCGCCTCGGGGTTATAGCTCTTACTTCACCTCGTATGAGCCGAAAATAAAGTCCAGGTCCGCCTGCAATGCGGACACCTTCTCTGGCGGGAAGAGCTTATCGTCACCGTCCAGCATTAACTTGGTTTCCGTTTTGGCCGAGCCAACAACGTGGGCCCGCAGGCATTCCTTTTCTTTGCCAGCGGCATCCTGGGCTCTGAAGGTCAGAGTACCCCTGGTGATAAATGAAGATGAATCGCTGGGCAGGGCGTACGTTTCCATCTTTTCCTCGCCCAGACTGGCCCCCTGCTTCAGGACGAAATCTTTTATTTCGGCGTAGAGCAGTTCGGGGTTAACCTCCCGGTAAGCCTTCCTTGTCTGCATGTAGTGTAACCTCCGCTTTCGTACCTAAATCATTGGATTTTCACGCGTATTTGTCAAGTTAAGATAGCACAGTTCAAAGGATAAATCTATTCCACGTATTCGAATATTTTCACTTCGGGTACATTACCCACGCCGGCCTGATATGAGGACTCGGGCGACTGATAAACCAGTTTGTAATGCTTTAATTCCTCTAGGGGCACCGGGCTGATAAACGGCGATTCGCCAACGATCTGGAACTGCCCCGATTTCTGGCCTGCTATGTAATTGTTTGCCTCTTCATAACTGGGGAAAAATTCGATGCTATTGACTACCTTGACCGTGCCACCCTGCTGGAATGGCTTTTCTTCGTAGGAAATGACGGCCGTCTGCGCCGGAGTTACCGCCATGCCATCGAAATGGTACAGCCTGACCGCCAGTGAGCGGTAGTATTCAGGGTGAAATAGAGTTACCGGGACAAATTTATTTTCCTCCTGGGGCACGAAGTACGTATCAAGGTATTTTGTTCTTTCCAGTCGTGCCCAGTTTGCCAGTGCCCAGAACTTGCTCGTCGTGGTCTGGTTGTCAAGCATGATATATTTAGCGCCCAGTTTATCGATTATGGCGCTCTCCGGGATGGTTTCCTGTTCCCATCTTGTTTCCCACTCCACTTCCTGAGATGAGTTTTCGCCCTCGGAAAGGAAAAATCTGGCCACGTGAAACCCGCCCGGACCCGGAGTGAGGTTAACCGGTCGCTGGGCAATACGGGTGATCCAGTATCCGTGGTCAACCCAGGCCATGACGGCATAACAGGAGTCAGGATAATCATATTGTTCACCGGGCAAGGGAGGCTCATAGAGCGCGTAATAGAAATTCGAATCGCCAAAAGGTTCCGGCGTATTTTCCTTCATCCAGTCAAGGGAACGTACCCAGGCGTCGGACGGGGCAAAGTGCGCCCCGGAGGCAATGACTTTCGCCGATTTTATACTGGGAAAAAAGATAAGGAGAAAAATAACGATTATTACCACAATGATATTTGTATAGTACAGGGCTGAAGAAAATCCGGCTGGCGACCGTTCTTTATGCTTGTCCTTTTTCTGCGGTTCAAGTTTGGGCCTGGAGAACTGTAAAAAGCCGAAACCTTGAAAGAATTGCCAGAATATGTTGGCGATGAGCAGTGCTACCAGGATAGCTACTATCGCCGGGGTAATGTTGGAATGGAAAACGAGGTAGATAACGGTACCAAGGGAGACGAAAATATTGAGGTGCTTGGCAGAACGGTGAACCCCCCAGTTTATCTTGAGGAATTGCCATGAGAGAAAACCGGACAACAGGGCCACATTGATGGCTAAATAGTAGGCAAAGCGACGCTGCCCCAGCGTTGCCAGGAATATTATCAGGCTCCATATTAGTAGAATGTTTATCTCGGTGGTAAGTGATTCAGGGAAAATGCTGCTGTTGCCTATTCTGAATTCAGAAACTCTCCTGCCGAGAAAAATACGCAGGATATAGTAAACGATGAAATAGAGTAAGAAGATAGAAGTGAGGAAGAACCCGGTGTTGAAGTTTCCCCAGACAAGTTCGAAGGTAAACTCGCCCCTCGGTGCCATAATCGGCTGCATCTCCAGTATGGTGCGTGATGCGCTCAAGTTAAAAACATCTAACGCGTTTCTCATAAAGTCAGGGTAAATGGCGCGTCCAATGAAAAGGGCCGCCACGCCTAACGCTACCAATGTGACGGGGTAATAGAATGATTTAATCTTCCAGGCCGTAAACCTCCTGGATATGAAGTGCAGGATGACTGGAACAGCCGTTGCCATAATCAGGGACAGCCACGGTATCACGCTGGAAGACTTCGTGGTGAACGTACCGCCGACGAATATCACATATATTATCAAAGCGATAAAAAACGTGGTTGTGCCTGCCAGCAAGAGGTAACCAGTGCTATTTCGCTTCAGGTGGTCGATGATGAACTGGATAAAAAAGTAAAGAAGGATGATGAAGACAAAGAGCAATCCGCCAATCCAGGTGACGAGATAGATTCCCAGGGAGAGACCGGTAAGTAAACTGTAAATTACAGGTTTGCGGATTATTCCCCAGTCCCTGTTCCAGAGATGCTCAGGTTTCAGGCCGCTTTCCTGTGCCCGCTTGACTGCCATAATGAGAAACATCATGGTGATGGTGGTGAACAGCGTCTCGGCGACGTGGTGGTCGGTGAAGCCCAGAATCGAGCGCCCCAGGTATTCCCCGGGTAACGTGGCGATTAGACCGGCGGCAATAACCCCGGCTCCACGCCCGAATAGCTCTTTGCCGATGAAATAAACAGGGATGACGGTGAGCGCAGCAAGTACAGTGGGGAAATAGACCGAGATGATATCAATGGTGTGCTGAGTTGGTGAGCCGAGGCCGAAGACCCAGATTATACCGGCCAGAAGCCAGTCGAAGAACTGGATGTTGCCCAGATTCATGCCAGAGGGATAGAGCAGGTAAGGGTCAAAGTTGATGAGGTTGGGGAAGTTATGCACCAGGCTATCCACCAGGCGCATATGAAAGTAGGCATCAACGCTGGAAAACTTGACCCATTCGCCACTGAAAATCTGGTCGTGCGGAAGATAGGCCCGGATGAACAGTGAAACGCCAAAAAACAGCACCACGAATAGACCGGCTATAACTCCGGGGGAGAGTCTTTTTTTGGGGCTGGCGCTCTCACCATTCATCTGCTAGCTCTCTCATGCCGCTCAAGTATTGGGTTTCAGGGAGTTGCCGCTGCGGTCGCTCTCACCGCGTATCGGCAGGGTAATTTACGTCTCCTTGTTCAGGTTGTCCAGAAATTCAGCATTGGTCTTCGTTTTGCGCATGCGGTCAAGGATGCGCTCGGTGGCTTCAACGTAGTTCGGTGAGTCAGAGGAAATCATGGCGACCATGCGCCGCAGCAGCCATATCTTGCTCAGGCTGTTTTCGTCGACGAGCAGTTCTTCCCGGCGTGTGCCGCTGCGCTGTATGTCCATAGCCGGGAAGATGCGGCGTTCTGACAGCCGCCGGTCAAGGTGCAGCTCCATGTTCCCGGTGCCCTTGAATTCTTCGTAGATGAGTTCGTCCATGCGGCTGCCGGTGTCAACAAGGCAGGTGGCGATGATGGTCAGGCTGCCGCCCTCGGCGGTGTTGCGGGCGGCGCCGAAGAAGCGCTTGGCGGGGTGGAGCGCCACCGGGTCAATGCCTCCGGAAAGGGTGCGACCGCTCGAAGGCATCGCCAGGTTGTAGGCACGGGTGAGGCGGGTGATACCGTCCAGGACAATAAACACGTCCTTCCCGCTTTCCACGATGCGCTTGGCTCTCTCCAGGGCCAGCTCGGCGACGCGGGTCTGGTTCTCCACCTGCTCATCGAAGGTGGCGCCGATTACCTCTCCTTTGACGGAGCGTTTCATATCGGTGACTTCCTCAGGGCGCTCCCCGATGAGGCAGACG
>JADHXF010000045.1 GCA_016783105.1 Dehalococcoidales bacterium
GAGTTTTTTGGCAAGCCGGCCCATGCCGCTGCCAGGCCGGAAGTCGGCATCAATGCTCTGGAAGCCATGCTCATGTCCTATGCCGCGATTAATTCCCTGAGGCAGCATATCAAGGACAGTGCTCGTATCCATGGAATTATTACGGATGGCGGTGAAGCGGCCAATATCGTGCCGGCACACACCGCCGGACATTTTATTGTCCGGGCTGCGGAGGACAGCTACCTGGATGAGCTCAAGGAGAGGGTGCTGAATTGCTTTATGGGCGCAGCCACGGCCACGGGGGCCAAACTGAAGTACAAATGGGGCGAGGCGCGCTACGCTCCGCTGTGCAACAATTTCACGCTCGCCCGCATGTTTCGGAAAAACCTTCAGTCACTGGGCCGGCGAGTGCACCTCGTCGACCCCAGGATAGGTATTGGCAGCAGTGATATCGGCAATGTCAGCCGGGTGGTTCCCAGTATTCACCCGCTAATCGCCATAGCTTCGGCCAGAGCGGTCACTCATTCCCCGCAATTTGCCAAGACGGCGGCCTCGGAGGCAGGTATGCGTGGTCTTATTGATGCCGCCAAGGCGCTGGCGATGACCGTGGTTGACCTGATGGCGGAGCCGGCAATGCTGGTCAAAGCGAAAAAAGAGTTGGAGCAGGATAAAAAGTCGGGTAAGAGCGGAGTCTCTTCGGGGGGATAAATGATTATTGCCGTTGATGCCGCGGGTGGGGACTATGCGCCCCATGAAATCGTTAAAGGGGCGGTGAAGGCAGCCGACGAGTACGGGGTGGAGGTAGTGCTGGTGGGGAAGAAAAAAGTGCTCCACGTGCTGGCGGGCCGCTATCTGGGGAAAAAGAGCATCAAAATTGTTGGGGCCAGCCAGGTCATTGGGTCTGACGAGTCGCCGATAAAAGCAATACGCAGTAAGACAGACTCATCCATTGTCGTTGGTATCAACCTGGTAAAAGAAGGGAAAGCCGACGGTTTTGTATCAGCGGGCAATACCGGGGCGGTACTTGGTGCCGCGCTATTTGGACTGGGGAAAGCAAAGGGAGTTGAGCGCCCCGCCATTGCCTGTATTATGGACATCACCCCCTCAACGCCGGCCTTATTGATAGATGCCGGTGCCAATGTTGAGTGCCGCCCCAGCCATCTGGTTCAGTTTGCCGAGATGGGCGTTGCGTTCAGCCAGCATGTGCTCGGTATCAAGGAGCCGCGGGTAGGCCTGCTCAGTAATGGCGTGGAAAAAACGAAAGGAAACCAGCTGGTTCAGGAAAGCTACCAGCTTTTAAAAAAGGCCAAACATTTGAATTTCATCGGCAGTATTGAAGGCCACGATATTTTGAAAGTGACGGCTGACGTGGTGGTGACCGATGGTTTCACCGGAAATATCGTGCTCAAGACAATTGAGGGCATGAGCGACACGTTTCTTGGGTCGGCGCGGCAGGTCGGACAGGTCGTTTCCAACGCCTATCACTTCAGAGGACGTGACCTGCTTCGAGACATCGGGCTGGGCTCCTGGGTAAACCGTATAGACTACCGCGAGTACGGAGGAGCGTGCCTGCTCGGCGTGAACGGGAATATCATCATCGCCCATGGCCGCAGTCAGGCCAAGACCATCAAGAACGCCATCGGTATTGCCAAGCATATGGCTGAAGCAAACATGGCAAATGTAATCAAGGAGGAGATTCATGAGCAAGCCAGTGGAAGTAAATGACGGCAACTTCGACCAGATGGTGTTGCAGTCGAAAACGCCGGTGCTGGTCGATTTCTGGGCGGCCTGGTGCGGGCCCTGCCGTATGGTGGCGCCGATAGTTGAAGAGCTGGCCGGTGAGTACGAGGGCAAGGTAACCGTGGTCAAGCTTAACGTTGACGAGAACCCGAAAACGGCCAGCCAGTACGGCGTCATGAGCATCCCGACGCTGTTCATATTTAAGGATGGAGCACCGGTTTCGAATATCGTTGGCTTCAGACCAAAGGCGGAGCTTAAACGAAACCTTGATGATGTTCTCTAACCAGTAGATAAAAAGTGTTGATTAACCGGGAGGGAGAGGTTGCTTAAAAAGCGGGAGTATGATGTCGTCATTATCGGTGGGGGGCCTGCGGGGCTCACCGCCGGTATTTACGCGGCACGGGCAAGGCTTCAAAGCTTGCTTATTGAGAAAGGGGCCACGGGTGGCTGGATTATCAATGCCGGCGTGGTGGAGAACTACCCCGGCTTTCCCGATGGTATCAATGGTCTGGAGCTGGCCGATGCCATGCAGCAGCAGGCGGTTAAGTTTGGCCTGGAGACGTTAATCGCTGAGGTAACCGGCCTTGAGGTGAAAGGTGAACAGAAGGTAGTGAAGACAGGCGAAGGAGATGTTATCGCCAGAGCGGTCATCGTCGCCGGCGGCTCCGACCGTGTCAAACTGGGAGTCCCCGGTGAAGAAGAATTCACCGGCCGGGGCGTGGCCTATTGCGCTGTCTGCGACGGATATTTCTATCGGGATGTCCCGGTGGCAGTGGCGGGTGGTGGTAATGCCGCCATGAACGAGGCGCTTGAACTCACCAAGTTCGCCTCTAAAGTAACGGTGATACACCGCCGTGACGAACTGCGCGCCACCAAGATACTCCAGGAAAGAGCCCTGGCCGACCCGAAGATAGAATTCCTGTGGAACACGTTGGTCGAGGCCATTGAAGGGAAAGATACGGTAAAAAGGCTCAGGCTGAAAAATGTCCAGACCGGGGAAAAATCCACACTGGATATATCTGGCATCTTTGTGGCCGTTGGCTTCAGGCCAAATACAGGTTACCTGAAAAAAGTTATCAACCTGGCGGACAACGGCACCATAATCACCAACGAAAAAATGGAGACCGACGTGCCCGGCATTTATGCTGCCGGCGATATAAGGGCAGATTCGATACGGCAGGTGGCCGCTGCGGTAGGGGATGGGGCGGTGGCGGCGATATATGCGGAGCGGTACATCGCCGGCAAATAAAAAGTTTCTTCCACTTCTTGGTAGGCAATATTAGGGTGAAGTATAATTGAAACAAGGGAGTTAGCTGATGAAAGTTGTTTTTATTGAAGATGTGCCCGATGTGGCTGAGGCTGGACAAATCAAGGAGGTAGCCGACGGCTATGGGCGTAACTACCTCATTCCCAGAAAACTGGCCGTACTGGCTGATGCCCGGGCAACGCAAATAGTGGAAGCACGGAAGAAGAGAAAGGCACGGATAGAGGCTGAGACCGAGGCGGAGATGCGGGAGCTGGCCAAGCAAGTGGAGGGGCTGGATATAGTTATCAAAGCCAAAGCGGGCACCAAAGACAGGCTGTACGGCTCAATCACCAATGCCGACATTGCCGAGGAGCTGAACAAAAGCGCCGGACTGGTGATTGATAAAAGAATAATCGAACTTGAAAAACCTATCCAGGAGATAGGCAGCTACGAGGTGCCCATCAGGTTGACCAAAGATATTATCCCCATGATAAAGCTCAGTGTCATTGAAGAAGAGAAGGTAGAGGACAAGGGAAAGAAGGAGAGCGAGGGGAAGAAAGAGAAAAAGGTAAAGAAGGCTACAAAGGCGAAGAAGGCTACAAAAGCGAAGAAGGTATCAGAAAAAGTGGCAGCTGAGGCCCAGAAGGAGACTGTAGCGGAAGAAACGAAAGTTGAGGACCAAGGGGAGGGAGTAGCGGAAGAGGCGGCTGAGAACCAGGAGGAAACGGAGCAGAGTGAATAACGATAAGTTGCCCCCTCATGACCTTGATGCTGAGGAAGCCGTCATCGGTTCATTGCTTATTGATGGCACGGCGATTTATAAAATTGCCACGTTTTTAAGCAAACCGGACTTCCACCATGAACGGAACCAGTGGCTGTATGAGGCCTGCCTCGGGCTGTACGAACGCAATGAGGCGATAAACCAGATCACCGTGGCGCAGGAACTGGCCAGGCGGGACAGACTGGAAGCGGTTGGTGGTGCGGCACTCCTGAGCCACCTGATTTCAGTGTCTCCATCACCGCTGGATATCGAGCACTATGCCCAGATTGTCTATCGACTCTCCATTATGCGTGGACTGATCGGTGCTGCCGACCAGATTTCCCGTGTCGGTTATGAGGCTGGTCCGGACGTTGACACCAGTCTCAGTCGGGCGGAGGACATTCTCTTCCGGCTGCGCCATGGGCATGGCGAGCGCGACTTCGTTCATATCAGGCAGGTTCTGGACAAGTATTTTGAGGCGCAACCGCCATCGGAGGAAGAAGGCGGTGTCCGTGAACCGGTCCCATACGTGCTTTCCAACTTCGTCGGCCTCGATGAATTTCTGGGCGGGTTTCAGCGCTCCGACCTGGTGATAATTGCCGGCCGGCCCAGCATGGGAAAGTCGAGTTTAGGCCTCAGCATTGCCCGAAACGTGGCCGTGGAGCAGAAGGCGTGCGTGGCCCTGTTCAGCCTGGAAATGTCCAGGGAATCAATCGTCATGCGTTTTCTGGCCAGTGAATCCGGTGTGAACTCGCGGCGGGTCAGGTTCGGTCTTCATACCGAAGACGAAGAAAGGCGTATCATGGAGGCCACCGGTGTCCTTTCCGAGTCGGCTATCTTCATGGACGACTCCCCGCAGCTGCGGGTGGTGGAGATGCGCAGTAAGGCCCGCCGACTTCACTTTGAGCGGGGTCTTGACCTGGTTATTGTTGACTATCTGCAGCTGATGCAGGGCGAGGGGCGGGGTGAAAACCGCGTTCAGGAAATCAGTTATATCTCCCGTTCCCTCAAAGCACTTGCCCGCGAGCTGCACGTGCCGGTAATCGCGGTATCGCAGCTCAGCCGGGCGGTGGAATGGCGCGCATCACACATTCCACAATTGGCCGACCTCCGGGAAAGCGGCAGCATTGAACAGGATGCCGATGTGGTAATGTTTATCTACCGCGATGAGTACTATCACAACGAGGAAGAATGGAAGCTGCAGCATCCCGACCGTGAGTACCCGCGGGGGGAAGCTGACATCATTGTGGCCAAGAACCGAAATGGTCCTACCGGGCAGATCAAGCTGCGTTTTCGTCACAACCTGGCCACGTTCTATAACTATGAATACCCCGTAAGTACCGAAGAGCCGACGTTGCTATGAGCCAGTTCAGCGGATTTCCGGCTAGAATGGAGTTTACTCCTGTCCCCAATTATTTCCTCAGTGTCGTGCTGCCCCAGATCAGTGATATCTGGGAGCTGAAAACAACCCTCCATGTGCTGGCAGCGCTCTACCGCAGAAAGGGTTATCCTCGTTTTGTTGCCGGCCATGAGCTGCTGGGAAATGACGGCTTGATGAAAAGTTTGAGGGGAGGGGATAAGGCGCCGGATGAGTTACTGCACCGGGCATTGGAAATGGCCAGCCAGCGAGGAACCTTCATTCATATTGTTCTGGACAGGGACGGTTCGGCCGAAGACATCTATCTTCTCAACACCGAGGCGGACCGGAAAGCCGCCGACAGAATAAAAAGCGGTGAACTCAAATTGAGCGGGCTCAAGGCCGCCGAAGAGGCTCACGTTGAGCTTGAGGAACTGCCGGACATCTTCACCCTGTATGAGCAAAACATCGGCATGCTGACACCGATAATCGCCGACGAGCTGCGCGAGGCGGAAAAGCTGTACCCGGAGAGCTGGCTCAGAGACGCCATCAAAGAGGCGGTGGCGCTCAACAAGAGGAATATACGGTATATCATGCGCATTCTGGAAAGATGGTCGACCGAAGGGAAGACTGATGGAACATATCAGCGAGTTTCTAAGACAGACCCGGATAAATACATCAAGGGAAAATACGGACACATGGTCCGACGCTGAAGAAACCCCATCCCCGAGCGCTAATTGCCCCATCTGCAAGGGGGCCGGGGTGGTTCATCCCCTTTTGCCCTCCGGGAAGCCGGACTTCAGTCAGGTTGTGCCCTGCCGGTGTCTGAAAAAGGAGCTTGATGACGAGCGTCTGACCCGCCTGAGGCGGTACAGCAACCTGGGAACGCTCGCCCGGTTTACTTTCGAGAACCTGGAGCCGCAGGGGAGAAGCGGGAACCCGAAAAGTCAGGAGCAGTTCCGGCGCGTCTACGAGGTGGCCAAATCGTTCGCCGCTGACCCGAAAGGATGGCTTGTCCTCGTTGGCCCCAGCGGGAGCGGCAAAACCCACCTGGCAGCTGCCATCGCCAGCGAGCGCATCAGGCTGGGTTTCCCTGCTTTCTACATCACCACCCCCGACCTTCTTGACCATCTGCGGGCCGCTTTCAATCCCGGCAGCGAAGTTCCCTATGATGAGTTTTTTGACCAGGTGCGGAACGCCCCCCTGTTGCTTCTGGACGATTTTGGCGTTCAGACCAGCACGCCGTGGGCCAGGGAGAAGCTGGACCAGCTGTTGACCTACCGTTCCAGCAGCAAGCTGCCGACGGTGATTGTGCCCATCGTTCCCCTGGAGCAGATGGAGGAAAGGCTGCAGACCCGTCTGACTGACTCGGAATTGAGCCAGGTCTGTGTGATTCAGGCGAAGCAGCCCGTGTCCCTGGACTATACCTGGGGGCCGGAATTTGCGCTCCAGCGAAGCATGACCTTCGACAACTTTGACCGGCAGCGGGTTAACCTGCCGCTAGAAAAGCAGGAAAACCTGGAAGAGGCTTATCGTATCGCTTTTGAATTCGCTAAATCGCCAGAAGGCTGGATAGTTTTCATGGGCGAAACCGGCTGCGGTAAGACCCATCTGGCGGCGGCCATCGTCAATTACCGGTATCAGGCGAACAAGTCGGCGCTGTTCATCGTGGTCCTCGAGTTTCTGGACCACCTGCGCTCGACATTCAGCCCGGAGAGCAAGATATCCTATGACCAGATATTTGAAAAGGTTAAAACGGCCCCGTTGCTGGTGCTGGATGATTTCGGGGAGCAGACTGCTACTCCCTGGGTCAGGGAAAAACTGTATCAGGTAATAAACTATCGGTATAACTCGCGACTGCCCATGGTCATTACCACGCGCTACACAATAGAGGAAATCAACGAAAATATCGAGAGCTCGATAAGCTCACGCCTTATCGACCCCAAGATAAGCACGCCATTCAATATCACCGTCCCGGACTACCGTGGTGATAATGCCAGCCAGCGAAGGACTCCTCGTCGGGAGAGGAGAGGCCGTTAAGTCTGGCCTGCCCACTGATTTAAAAGCTAGCTGCTGACTTCCAGTAACTCGATCAATATATCTTCAGGACTGACAAAAAACGCTATTTTAGTAGTAGGACTGATCGCTTTTATCTCCTGAACACACTTTATTCCCTTCGCCTTCAGCTCGGCCACCGCTTCTTCCAGGTTGTCAGTCCTGAGTCCAAAATGCTCAAGTCCACAACCGTTCGGCAGTGTATTGGGCACCAGTGGCTCGGGTCTCGGGTTTGTCACCTTGATTGATGCCCCATCAAGGGCAATAGATACCAGAGTACGCCCGCCGGGAAGTTCACTGAGACCATCTCTTTTTGCGCCAAAGGTTTTTTCGTAAAAGTTGGCAGTAGTTACGGGGTCCTGGCTGATCAAATGAACGTGGTCAAACCAGTACTTCGGCATTGAAACACCTCCTTATTAATATCTAAAATTGGTACCCCTGGTGAGAGTCGAACTCACGACACGCGGTTTAGGAAACCGCTGCTCTATCCTCTGAGCTACAGGGGCACCTTCAAGGCGAATTATAACCGAGAATAACGGCAAAGGGCAACGGGTACACTTGGCGTTAAGGTAAGATAATTGTTTTCAGGGAACTCTGCTCTTCCAGCGTCTCCGCCTCTTTCTTAAAGACATCGGCGATTTCATCAAGTTTGTACGTCACCGAGTTCTCGAAGATAACGTCCAGATTAAAGACCCCTCTCTGCACCGCCCGGTAGGCCTCTCTCATGTTTTCCACCGAGCGCAGCCTTGTGTAATGCACTGCATTCAAATTCCGTATTTCCAGGCCGTCTTCGTGGAAGCGATTGAAGCAGAACTCCTTCACCGGCATATAGTTATCACCGTAGATGGCCAGAACCCCGTTATGCCTTACCTGTCCCAGCGCCTGCACAATGCCGATGCCGGTTCCGCCGACTGCCTCCACTGCCACGTCCACTCCTTCACCGCCGGTGAGCTCAAGAACCGCTTCCACAGGGTCGACCTTCTTGGGGTTGATAGTGTGGTCGGCGCCGAGGCGCTTGGCGACCGCGAGCTTTTGCGCTGACATGTCCACGGCAAAGACCCTGGAAGCGCCCGCTTTTATCGCTCCCTGGAGCATGATATTGCCGGCAAAGCCAGCGCCGTTTACCGCCACCGTGTCACCCAGCTTTACACCCATATACAGGGCTGCCCAGGCAGCACAGCCAAGGGCTTCATAGAGACAGCCTACCTCGAAAGAGACCCCCTCCGGGATGGGCTGAACGTGGGCAGGGTCGGTGACCCAGTAGTCCGTATATGTTGGGTAGACCAGGCTGCCCACTTTATCGCCAACTTTAACTTTACCGCCACCCAGATACTCATCAACGGCGGAGCCAACTTCAATGATGGTACCGCCACCCTCGTGTCCCCACGGCCCCATCGGGTAGGCATGTTTCGGCTTTCCGTTTTCGCGTGAAACCAGCTCATGCTCTGGCTTGGTTCTGGCCTCATCCTGAGGCCTGACCGTTATACCGCGGTAAAAATACCTGTCCGAACCACAGATTGATGCCTGGTGCGTCTTAACCAGCACCTGGTTCGGCTTTAACTCGGGGAGGGGCATCTTTTTAATGGCCACTTTGCCAGCGCCCTCAAGGTATACAACTCTCGTCTCCAGCAATTAATTTACCTCCTGGTTAATTTTGGTGGAAAAAGCGAACCCCAAACCAAAATTATATCATTTTTAGCTTGCTTAACTCCAATTTTTACCTTTGGTGCACACACGGCAGCTGAGCTGTAATACGCTTTAAGGCGTCTGTTATTGTCGTGGTTATCACGCGGTATCCGTTTCTTGACTTTGCACAGGCCTGCGCCATAAAATCATCAAGTGCGACTTACCGGATTTCAAAAGGAGGTATTATGGCAGGGACTGAAATGAAAGCAGTGGCCTGGGGCCCACTAAAGGAATTCACCAAGGAGGTATTTATCCGGGCAGGCATGCCAACGGAAGATGCTGAAGCTGAAGCGGGAGCGCTGATCTGGGCTAACCTGCGTGCCGTGGACTCCCATGGCGTGCTGCGTATCCCCTGGTATCTTGATAACATTGAAAAGGGCGTGATGAATCCAAAGCCCAATATCCAGGTTATTAGTGAGACTCCGGCAACCATACTGCTGGATGCTGACCGTGCTCTCGGTCCGGTGGTCACCATCAAGGTGGTTAACATGGTGGTGGCAAAAGCAAAGAAAATGGGCATTTGCTGGGCGATAATACGCAACCTGACCCACCAGGGCGCCCTTGGGTATTACTCGCAGATGATGGCGGAAAAGGGGATGGCGGGAATCGTGTTCGTCAGCAACCCGCCGAACATGGCGCCATTCGGCGCTAAAGTTGCCGGCGTGCACAATAGCCCTATCGCCATTTCTGTGCCGGCAAAACGTCACCGCCCACTCAATCTGGACATGGCGACCAGCGTGGTCGCAGGCGGGAAGCTCTGGCTGGCGGTCGATAAAAACATGCCCATACCGGAAGGCTGGGCACTGGACAAGGATGGTAATCCGACCACTGACCCCAGAAATGTCGGTGCACTTTTACCCTTCGGCGGGCCCAAGGGCTCGGGCCTGGCGATGATGTTCGAGTGCCTGGCGAGCGTTATGGCGGGCAACCCGGTGGTGGAGCCGGTGCTATCTGGGCGTGAAGTCGGGCCACCTGTGGAAGGCAAGAAAGAGCAGGCCGTAGGTGAGCGTCTGAGCTATGTCCCCAAGCACATTCAGAATAGCGTGGTCGCGGCCATAGACATCAGTACGTTTACTGACCTGGAGAGCTATAAGGAGCATATTGATAACCTTATCGATGGCGTAAAAGCGCTGCCCAGGGCCGATGGTTTCAATGAGATATTTGTCCCCGGTGAACCGGAGGAAAGAACTTTTACCGAGCGTTCAAAGAACGGGATTCCTTTACCTGAGGGAACTATCCGCAACCTGAAGGCCGTATCCGTGAAATTTGGTGTGAAATTACCTGCAGGGCTGTGAGCGGGCGGCATTCAGAATCACGATTGGCCCTTATGAATTGAGGGGTATGCCTCCTCTGCGGAATATCCTCTGAAGCTCGCGGCGAGCCAGCCTGGTTGGCTCGCCGCCCTTTTTCTCCCAGCGTTGCACGGTGGAAAGGCTGACGTTTACCTCCCGTGCCATATCCTCCTGTGTCCAGCCCTTCTTCTTGCGCAGTTCCTTCAGTTTCTCCGAAAGTCCTTCCATATCGGTCACTTACATAATAAAAGGTTTTACCTTGTGTGGTACGTGAGAGTATAACATTTAATATGCTCATTTGTCAATATCAATGACATAATTTTTGACAATTGGCAGGAAATAACTTTTTTGCTTGACATCTGTAATAGGGGTTGACAAATGGAGGGAAGTCTTCTAAAATAGCCTCGTCCCGTATATGCTACGGGACAAATTATTTTCAGGGAGGTTTGGCATAATAAGAAATAAATAGTGATGTTTTTAATTAAGAATAAAAAGCAGGAAGGTTTGATAACTGTGAAATATAAAATAATATTACCCTTACTGGCACTTGTACTTTTACTGTCGCTGGTCGTGCCCGGATGTGGCCCGAAGCAGGAAAAACACATTATCTTTACCACCGGCGCCTGGTCCGGTGACTGGCTGACCATCTACCCCATCAAGATACTGCTGGAGGAGGAATTCGGATACACCACGGAGATTGCGGAAACCTCTACCCCGGTGGCCTGGACAGCTGTCGGCACCGGCTCGGCTGACCTCTGGTCAAATGGCTGGCTGCCCAATCAACAGGACCTGTGGGATAAGTATTTTGATACAGTGGTCAATCTGGGCACAATCTATGGCGGTGGTTCCCATGACCCCTGCCTGCAGTTCTGGGCGGTACCGACATATACATCTGAGGAGTACGGTATCACCAGCATTACTGACCTGGAGAACCCGGAGTTTGCGGAAATGTTCGATGTCGATGGTGATGGCGTCGGCGATATTCTGGGCTGTGACGCTGCCTGGAGATGTGCCGCGGTAAACGACCAGATGGTTATCGATTACGGGTTGGAAGGTATCTACGAGCAGAAGTACGGGTCGGAATCGATGATGACGGTAGCCATTGAGGGAAGTATGAAAAAGAAGGAACCGGTCCTTTTCTACTTCTATACCCCGCATCCGATATTTGTCAAATATCCCATCGGGGAAGCTGTAACGATACTGGAAGACCCGCTGGAAGGCTGGGGAGAGCTGGCGACCGTTATCAAAGCTGCCAACAAGGAATGGGTTGAGGCCAACCCGGAGGCAGCTGACCTTATCCGCCAGGTGAAGATGACCCAGGACGACATCGCCTGGTCAATGGCGGAGATTGAGGCGCGGGGAGACGATGTCGAGACACTAACAGCGATTGCCCGCGAGTGGATGGCCGCGCATCAGGCAGAGATAGATGCCTGGGTGGCGGCAGCTAAATAGCCATAAGGGAATTGTTTCCTTGCTAGAACAACGGGACCCCGGTTTCAAGCCGGGGTTTTCGTTTTAATCGTGTAGCATAAATCAATTACTGTGGCTGTTATAGCTCGTTTGTTTGCCTCTTTTTAACCAGGCTCTGGGTAACCCGGTCCAGAATCATGGCGACGAGGACAATGGCCGTGCCGGCCACGAAGCCGCGCCCGATGTCCACCTGGCCCAGCGCCATGATGACTTCCCTGCCCAGTCCGCCGGCGGCAATCATCGCGGCCAGGACCACCATGGAGAGGGAGAGCATGATGGTCTGGTTGATTCCAGCCATTATGGAAGGCAGCGCCAGGGGTATTTGCACCTTGACCAGAAGCTGCATGCCGGTCGAGCCAAAAGTATGGGCGGCTTCAACCAGGTCTTTGGGCACCTGCCTGATGCCCAGGTTGGTGAGGCGTACGGCGGGGGGAACAGCGAATATAACGGTGGCAATGACACCGGGAACCTTGCCGATGCCGAAGAACATCAGGGCCGGAATCAGGTAAACGAAGGCGGGCATGGTCTGCATGACGTCCAGCACCGGCCTGACTATATTGTCAACGCGGTCGCTGCGGGCGGAGAGTATGCCGATAGGAACACCGAGCACAATGGAAATAAGCACTGCCGTGGCGATGAGCGCCAGCGTGGACATGCAGAGTCCCCACAGACCCAGACTACCGATAAAGTACATGGCGGCTCCGCTGAAGATGGCCACCCGCACGCTGGCGAGCCGCCAGGCCACGAGTACGATTGATATGAGTACCACCCACCAGGGCAGCCACAGCAGGAATTTCTCCAGATTATTCAGTACTACCTGGGTAACCAGCTTGATGCCGTCGAACACCACCGCCAGTTTAATGATAAGCCAGCCCACGCCGATATTAACCCAGTCATCCAGCGGTATCTCGTAGAAGCCGCCCTTAATATCGTTGAATATCCAGCCCAGTAAAACCAGGACGGCAGCGATGCCAAGCCAGAACAGGTACCTGGCTAAAGGCTTTCGCTGGAGAACCTGAGTGAATCCGTTGGCCGGCTTACGGTTTGCCGCCATTGCTGTTTTCCTCTCTGGTCATACCCATCAGCAGCTCGGTGCGCGGTACCTCGCCGATGAGCCTTTCATCTTCATCAACCACGGC
>JADHXF010000046.1 GCA_016783105.1 Dehalococcoidales bacterium
GGGGTGCCTTAGAAGTGCGAATATGGTGGGAAGACCGAATGGTGCAGTCGGTTATTTACCCGCTAAAGGAGTTCCCAAGAGTCCAGTTTTGAATAATTAGGCAGTCCTAGACAGTCTAATTTTCAACAATCCCTAACACATCACCGGACTGGATTGTAGAGGTATATTATTTTGATATATTATCTAACGACGGCTTATTTATTCAGCGGTGCGGGAAGGATATGAAAATGACGGATTTTATATCGCCGGAGCTGATAACAGACGGATTGGAAACCCGTTTTATCGGCCAGAGAGTTATTCATTTCCTCAGTCATGGTTCAACCATGGAAGCGGCCAGGCAGGAAGCAAAGCAGGCGGCTGCGGAAGGGACCGTGGTCATCACCGAAGAGCAAACGATGGGGAGAGGCCGGGTAAAGCGTGTCTGGTTATCACCAAAGGGAAGCATCTCGCTTTCTGTGGTTCTCTACCCGGCTATATCTCAACTCCCTTATCTCATTATGCTCACCTCGGTAGCGGTGGCGCGAAGCATTGAGGCGACTGCCGGGCTTAAAACGCAGCTCAAATGGCCCAATGACGTCCTTATCAAGGGCAAGAAAGTCTGCGGCATCCTGATTGAAAATGAACTGCAGGGTGATAAAGTGCTGTGGGCCATTATCGGCATTGGCATTAACGCCAATATCAGGATGAAGGATTTTCCGGAGATAGCCGCTATGGCCACCAGCCTTTCCGATGAACTGGGAAAAGATATTTCGCGTGTAGAAATCATCCGCCGCCTGCTCGTTGAGATGGAAAAGCTGTATCTGTCTCTGGGGGATGGGGAACTAATCTATCAGGAGTGGCGTGACCGTCTCATAACACTGGGCAGAAGAGCTCAGGTGGTCGAAGGCGAAAAAACACTTGAAGGCGTGGCCGAGGCTGTCTCAAGGGACGGAAGCCTTGTACTGAGGCATGACGATGGCGCAGTAAGCCATGTTGTCGCCGGGGATGTTACCCTGCGTGACACCGTTCGGGCTCCCCGGCGACGTTAGGCTGATAGAGCTGACCTCTGTTTTTTCTCTGACTATTTGGGTTCTTCTTTTGTACCCGGGGAAGAACGACCGAATGCCCTCAGGAACTCTATTGGCATCGGGAAGAGTATGGTGCTATTCTTCTCACTGGCTATCTCGCTAAGCGTGGAGAGAAAACGAAGCTGAATTGCCGCTGGCTCTCTGCCGAGAATATGTGCCGCCTGAGCCAGTTTCTCTGACGCTTGAAGCTCACCTTCGGCGTGAATTATCTTGGCTCGTCTTTCTCTTTCCGCTTCAGCCTGGGCAGCCATGGACCGCTTCATCTCTTCGGCAAGCTCGACTTCCTTGATTTCCACAGTGCTGACTTTGACGCCCCACGGGTCAGTATGCTCGTCAATAATTTTTTGCAGCATCTGGTTTAGCTTCTCTCTCTGCGACAGCAGCTCGTCAAGTTCGGACTGCCCCAGGACATTGCGCAGCGTTGTCTGTGAAATCTGGGAAGTGGCCCGGATATGGTCAAGTACCTTGACTACCGAAGACTCGGGGTCAACCACGCGGAAGTAGACCACGGCGTTTACCCTGACGGTTACATTGTCCTTGGTGATGACTTCCTGAGATGGGACATCCATGGTGACCACGCGCAGGTCAACTTTCACCATCCGGTCAATGAAGGGGATGATGAGAAAAAGCCCCGGACCTTTGGCGCCAATCAGCCGGCCCAGCCGGAAAATAACGCCTCTTTCATACTCGGTGACGATTTTTACCGCCATGGAGAGAATGAGCAGCACCGCGAAAGCAATGATAACGATAACGATTATATTCACTTAATCACCTCCTTTATTCTTGCTTGGTAACTCTCAGTTTTAGGCCTTCGACCTTGGTAATAAGCACCTCCTCCCCGGGTTTAGCATTTCCTTTTTCCAGTATTGCTGTCCACTGTTCACCGTAAATGCGAACCATCCCTTTAGGTTCTAAAGCAGTGGCCACTTCAGCAACCTTGCCAATCAGTTCTTCTCGTCCCGCGGATACCTGCTGGCGGTGAGCACGAATGCCGTAAATGGCGGCAAAGGCAATGAACGCCACCACCGCCACGATGGCCAGGATTATCAGCCAGAGGTCTATCTGTATATATGGTATGCTCATTTACTGTCTCCTTGCAACGTGTAGTATCAAGCCGTCAACAGCGGTGATAATCACTTCCTCGCCAGGCTCGATTTTATCTTTCTCCGATATGGCTGACCAGTGCTCTCCTTTATAAAAGACGGTGCCTTCGGGGTCGAGTGCCACCTTCACGATGGCACGCTTGCCAATCAGCTCTTCTCGCCCCGTGGCAGCCTGCTTGCGGTGCGCACGTATCGCCCGGTTAATCACGAAGGCGAAAACGGCGGCGATAACAATGGTAACAGCGGCGATGAGCCACAGGTCTACCTGGAACAGTGGTGAGGCCCCTTTAAATAAGATGAGCGAGCCGATGACCAGCGAAACGATACCTCCGGCAGTAAAAAGACCAAAAGTAGTCGTCAGCACCTCACCGATAAAGAGGCCGAAAGCCAGAGCAATGAGCAGGACCCCGGCCCAGTTGACCGGGAGCACGCCCAGTGAGAAAAAGGCCAGCAGCAGGCTGATGGCACCGACCACTCCGGGGAAGATAAGTCCGGGGTTGAAGATTTCAACCATAATGCCTAGCATTGCCAGGCTGAGCAATAAATAGGCAATATTCGGGTCGGCGATGGCATAGAGGAAATCCTCAATAAGCCTCATTTTAACATGGTTGATGGCGGCGCCCTGTGTATCCAGGATAACTTCACGGCCATCAATAAGGGTGACCTGGCGCCCGTCAAGCTGGGTTAACAGGGTATCAAGGTCGGAGGCAACCATATCGACGACGTTCAGTTGCAGCGCTTCCTGTGAAGTGGCGGAGATACCATCGCGGACGGCTTTCTCCGCCCATTCCGCATTACGGCCCTGTCTTGAGGCAAGGTCTTTGATATAGGCGATGGCGTCGTTGATAATCTTATGCTTCATCTCCTCGGACATCTGGGCTTCACCATCGCCGCCGAGCGCCACCGGTGTTGCCGCGCCAATGGCCGTGTTCGGCGCCATGACCGCGACGTGGGCAGAAAGGGTAATGTAGGCACCGGCCGAGGCGGCACGGGCTCCGGCGGGAGACACGTAAACGACCACCGGTACCCTGGCGTTGACAATGCTCTGGATAATATCGCGCATGGCGGTGTCCAGGCCACCGGGAGTATCCAGCTGAATGATAACGGCGCTGGCCCTGGTTTCTTCTGCCTGTTCAATACTGCGGCTGATATAGTCGGTCAGGACCGGGTTAATGGTGCCCTTCACGGTGAGCACATCAACCCTGGAATCCCCCGTCTGGGCACGGGCAGCAATCGAAACGGCCAGCAGCAGCCCTATTAAAATAAGCAGTATGCGTGTAATTCGGGGCATAGATATCCTTGATGCCGTAATATATAAAAAAGCACTATATACTACTATACAATAGATGGAACACAAATGAAATAGCGGGGAAGTTCACTACCGTGTCCAATGTTGAATAGGCCAGTCGAATTGGTGTAGAATTTACGAACTACGATTAAGAGTCAACCATGAGAGTTCAAAGATGTAAAGGTACCCGCGACCTGTCTCCCGATGAGATGGCCCGGTTCCGCCTTATTGAGGCAGTTTTCCGGGACAGATGTCTCAAGTGGGGCTACCAGGAGGTGCGCACGCCGACCATTGAGTACCTCCATCTGTTTACCTCCGCCGGGACGCTTACGCCCAGCATGCTGGGAAGGGTGTATTCCTTCCTTGACTGGGACGGATGGAGTGGGGAGAGAGTGGTCCTGCGACCTGATGGCACCATCCCTATTGCCCGGCTCTATATTGATACCATGGCGGACAAAGGGCTGGCCAGGCTTTTTTATGTGGCCAACACCTTTATTTTTGAGGAGACGGGCAAGAAGACACGGGAGCGCTGGCAGTGTGGCACCGAGCTTATCGGCGTGAATACGCCGACCAGCGATGCTGAGCTTATTCTTCTTGCTCTGGAGATTCTGAATAATCTGAAGCTGAAAAACGTGACGCTCCGGCTATCCCATGCCGGCCTGATCAAAGCACTGCTGGAACGGCTCGGGCTGAGTCTCGAAGAACAGGCGAGGGTTTTCGACCGGATTCTTGATGGAGACACCAGAGCACTGGCTGGATTACGAACCGAAAAACCGGAACTGGATGGCATCCTGTTTCCGCTGCTCAGTTTACAAGGGCATTCCGCTGGCTTTTTAAAAAATCTGAAGGCGATTTCGGCACGAAGCCTGCCGGAGTTCGAACCATATTTGAACAACTTTATCGATGTTGTCAGTATCCTGGAGAACCTCGGCTGCAAGTATCAGATAGACATCGCTTCTGGGGCTGGCTTTGAATACTACACCGGCATCATTTTTCAGCTCTATAGCGGCAAAGAGAAGATAGGTGGTGGCGGACGGTATGACGCTCTTGTTCCGGCAATGGGCGGCGGTGATATTCCCGCCTCGGGCTTTGCTCTCTACATCGACCGTCTTATGAATTTGATAGAGGGGGAGGCATTGAGGAAGCCTGGCGGACAATCAGTGCTGGTAAGGACGGAGGGGAATGAGGGGATAAAGGAAGCTTTCGGCGTCGCCAGTCGTCTCCGCGATGCCGGTCATACGGCGGAGTTTGACCTGGGGGACAGGGAACCGGCAGATATACGCTGGTTATTAGATATACGAGGCAAGCCGCCAAAATACGTACTGCGGGATAAAGTTGAGTCGGGTCAGCATGAAGTGCAGACCCCTGACGAGGTACTGGCCATAATCGAGGAAAAGAGTGGACGTAAAGATAGCGCTACCAAAAGGCCGCCTTCTGGGTAAGACCGCCAGCCTGCTGCAAACGGCAGGGTGGGGAATGGATGGTTACCACGAGCAGGCGCGCCTCTATCACCTAAAATCGGGCAGGTATCCCAATCTCTCGGCGAAAATGTTCCATGAGAGGGATATACCGATTCAGGTAGCCATTGGCAACTACGACCTGGGAATTTGTGGTCGCGACTGGATTAAGGAGCTGCTGGTGAAATACCCGAGCAGCGCCGTGGTTGAAGTCAGTGACCTGGGCTACGGAACAGGCAGCCTCTATATGGTGGCGGGACTTGCTGATACGGGAATAAGTGCTTTGCGACGTAAGGCTGAGCGAGGTACCGTCCGCATCGTCAGTGAGTATGCCAACCTGGCCGAATCGTTTGCTCTTAAAGAGAGGTTGAGCAGGTTCAGTGTCTTCCCGGTGTGGGGTGGTGCGGAAACCTACCCGCCGGAGGACGCCGACCTGGCGCTCATCAGAAGTCGGAACGACGGTGAATTCACCAGCATGGGAATGGTGCCGGTGGCCAGAGTCCTTGATTTCAGCGCCTACCTTATTGCGAATCGAAATAGCTGGGATACAAAGGACCTTGACCGGGTGGTCACTTCAATATGCGAGAGCTGTGACCGACTGCCAGCCGATGAAGGAGTCCAGGAAGAACTTGAAACACAGTCGGAAGTAACCCGGATGGGTAAGGGGGGGGGAGATGGGCTTATTCGACTCGCTTTGCCTGATGGCCACCAGCAGGTCGCCATGCTCCAGCTGCTGGAAAAAGCGGGCATTAAGATTGAAGATTACCCCTCGCCAACGGGAAACCGTCGGCCGGGTATCAATATCGAGGGCGTTGCCGTCAAGGTTATCAGGCCACAGGACATGCCATTGCAGGTGGCCAACGGTAACTTCGACCTGGCAATCACCGGAAGGGACTGGCTCACCGACCACCGTTACCAGTTTCCTTCCAGCCCGGTAAGAGAACTACTTGACCTCAAATCGGGGAGGGTGCGTATAGTGGCTGTTGTCAGCCAGGAGATGCTGGTGGATGACGCTGCTGACCTGAGCAGGTCCATCGGGGAAAGAACGGTGCCTTTCCGGGTGGCTTCCGAGTACGTGAACATTGCTGACAGATATGCCAGGGACAACCACCTGGGTCGTTACCGGGTGATTCCCACCTGGGGCGCCACGGAGGCCTTTCTGCCTGACGATGCCGACATGCTCATTGAAAACACCGAGACCGGCGGGACCATTGCCCGTCACAACCTGAAAATAATTGATACTCTTTTTGAGTCGACGGCCTGCCTTATTGGCAATTCCCGCATCAGAGTGGACTCGGCGAAGGGTGAAAAAGCAAGACATATCATTGAAACCCTTCGTACTGCTGTGGAGGACACATAGCTTGAAAAAGATTGAGGGCTTTGCTGCGGCCAGAAAGGCGCTATCTCGCCCCACGCCAGCAGATTCATATTTGTTATCGGCCTCATTGAAACGGAAGCTTGAGGAGACTTTCGGGACCACTGACCCGGAGCAGGCGGTTAAAACCATTATCAGCAAGGTGCGAAACGGAGGGGATGCGGCCATTACTGAACTGACCGTGAAGATTGATGGCGTAAACTTGACATCGTTGGAAGTCCCCAAAAACGAGATTTCCAGTGCGTACCGGAAAATAGATGATGAGGTTATCTCGGCACTGAGACTGGCCGCGGAGCGAATTGGCGCTTTTCATGCCGCCCAGAGAGATAATATTTGGCATGAGTTGACCGCTAAAGATGCCGGGCAGTTGATAAGGCCACTGGAGCGGGTTGGCATATATGTTCCCGGCGGAACTGCCTCGTATCCGTCAACGGTGCTGATGACGGCGGTACCGGCCAGGGTGGCAGGGGTCAAGGAAATAATTCTGGCCACACCGCCCGGGAAGGACGGTACGGTACCACCGGCAACGCTTGTCGCCGCCGATATTGCCGGTGTTGAGCGTGTTTTCCGTATCGGCGGGGCACAGGCAATAGCCGCCCTGGCTTACGGTACGGAATCCGTGCCGAAGGTCGATAAAATCTGCGGGCCGGGAAATATCTTTGTGGTTCTGGCGAAGAAGCTCGTTTTCGGCGCCGTTGACATCGATGGCCTTCAGGGGCCGAGTGAAGTGATGATTATTGCCGATGACACGGCAAACCCTGAATACTGTGCTGCCGACCTCCTGGCACAGGCGGAACATGACCCTCTGGCCTCTGCGATACTGATAACGACCTCGCGCACACTGGCGGAAAAAGTTAACCGGGAATTAAAAAAGCAGATAACAGGTCTATCACGCCAATCAGTAATAGACGAATCTCTGGATAGGGGTGTGATGGCGCTTGTTGACAGCCTTGACGAGGCAATAGAACTGGCTAACCTATATGCGCCGGAGCACCTCTCTCTGATGGTCAAAGATGCCGAAGCTTGCCTGAAGAAGATTGTCAATGCCGGGTGTGTGCTCATCGGGAATGTCTCTACCGTGGTGCTGGGTGACTATATTGCCGGGCCAAGCCATGTCCTGCCCACCGGCGGCACCGCTCGCTTCAGCTCGCCACTTAACATAACAGACTTCATAAAGTTTATCAACACAATTACTATCGATAAGGCTGGACTGAAAAAGCTTGGTAAAGCGGCGGCACTGCTGGCACGGGCAGAAGGCCTTGACGCCCACGCCCGGGCTGTGGAAAAACGGTTGCAACTGGACTGACTTTTTACCCCGCTTCCAGCATTTGACATAGTGTCAGCACTCGTTCAAAATGGTCTTGATAATACTTTTTCGAAAGTAGAGGAATTTCAAATGCCAGGTCAGCAAAAATCAAAGGCGCCGGGCACTTTCCTGAAAGAACTGAATCTGGAACTGGATGCCGATATGGTGGGCGTGGCGGTGATAGATGACTGGAAAGGAACCAGGCTGGAGGAAACGGCTTTAAAGTTACTGCCGCAGGCGAAATCGGTGGTAGTTCTGGCGATGGAGATTTACCCGGAGGTTTTAGACCTTACCTCTCCGGAAAGAGTTACCGGTGCGGCCTCGACCAATGACCTGCTTGACCGTCACGGCGAATATTTATCAGGGAGACTGACCAAGGCGACTTATGATATTGCCAAAGTGTTGCACAAGAGCGGGCAGAAGGCACTGCCCTTGCCGGCAGCAGGCTGCCCATTGGATGCTCGCTTTATGGAGGCGATATTCTCGTACAAGCACGCCGGCGAAGTCGCCGGGCTGGGCAAAATGGGCTGGCACAGCCTGTTGATTACGCCCGACCTTGGGCCGAGGGCAAGACTTGCCTGCTGCCTCACCGAGACTGAGCTTGAGCCAACGAAAGCGGATTACAATAATGAATGTGCTAGCTGCGGCATATGCCTGGAAATCTGCCCGGCAAAGGCGTTATCCGAGCCAAAAACCGGTGAACCCTATGCCATAAATAAATATGCCTGCTGCTCCTTCCGCAGCGCTGCCGGCGGCTGTTCGGAGTGCATGAAAATCTGTCCCAGAGGCAGATAACAGGTAATAATGGCTATTAACAGGGAGACTTTTAATACGTGACGCCAGACGATATCGTTAAATTAATCAGGCCTGAACTGCAAAGCCTGGGCGGTTATTCCGCGCACACGTCGCCGGAGACCCTTGCTGGCAAGGTTGATGTGCCCGCAGAGAGAATAATCAAACTGGATGCCAACGAAAACCCTTACGGTTGCTCACCGAGGGTGCCACGGGCATTATCAGAGTATCAGAAATGGAGTATCTATCCTGATGCGGCACAGGCCAGGCTTCGCCGCCAGCTGCAGGGTTATGTGGGAGTTGATGCCAGTCGTATTGTGGCTGCCTGCGGCAGCGGTGAGCTGCTGGACGATATCCTGTGCCTGTTCATCAGGCCAGGTGATGAGGTTATCAACTGCATTCCCACCTTTGATATGTACCGCACCCGGACCATTATCAACGGTGCCGAATTAATCAATGTGCCGAGAGATGATAACTATGCTGTTGAAATCGGTGCGGTCAAGGCAGCCATAACGCCGAAGACGAAGCTGATTATTCTGGCCAATCCCAACAGCCCCACCGGAACGGTGACAACCGAAAAAGACATCTCGACGTTGCTGGAAACCGGCGTGCCGGTGCTGGTTGATGAAGCCTACTACGAATTCTGTGGCAAGACGGTAGTGCCGCTGGTTGACCGATACCCGAACCTGATGGTGCTGAGGACCTTCAGCAAATGGGCGGGGCTGGCCGGGCTGCGGGTGGGATATGGAATTTTCCCGCCGGAAATCGCCAGCTACCTGATCAAAATCAAATTGCCTTATAATGTGAGTGTCGCTGCCCTGGTAGCGGTGCAGGAGTCACTGGAGGACGTCGACTACCTGATGGAAAAAGTGAAGGCCATAATCGCCGAACGGGAAAGACTATTTCAGGAACTAAGAAAAATTGACTGGCTGAAGCCTTTCCCGTCACAGGCCAACTTTATTTTCTGTTCCGTGCAGAAAGGCGACGCTGGCGGGCTGAGACAGAGACTTCAGCAAAAGGGAATACTGGTGCGCTATTTTGACCAACCACTTTTGCAGAACAGCATACGCATCAGCGTGGGCAGACCGGAGGATACCGATACTCTTGTGAAAGTACTCCAGGAACTGGGGGAGGAAATAAATGGCTAACCGAACGTCTGTAATCAAACGGGAAACAAAGGAAACAAAAATCAGCCTGGAACTCAACTTGGACGGCGGTGGCAGATGGCAGGTCAGCACCGGTATCAAGATGTTTGACCACCTGCTGGCGCAACTGGCGCAGCATGGTATATTCGACCTCACCATTTCCGCCACCGGGAATGACCAGCACCACGTTGCCGAGGATGTGGCCATCTGCCTGGGCAAAGCATTTGCCGAAGCACTGGGGGAAAAACGAGGTATAGTCCGCATGGCCGACGCCTCGGTGCCGATGGATGACGCCCTGGCCACCGTGGCCCTTGATATCAGCGGTCGTGGCTACACGGTACTCGAATTGCCCTTCAGTGATAATGATATGCGTGGTTTCAGCACTGACCTTATTCGCCACTTCCTTGAGTCATTCGCTATCGAAGCCAGAATGAACCTCCATGCCCGAATTATTTACGGCACCAACGACCATCACAAGGCGGAAGCGCTGTTCAAGGCGCTGGGTAAGTCTCTGGAAAGAGCGACCAGAATAGACGAGCGGATATGCGGTGAACTGCCAAGTACCAAGGATTTAATGGAGCAGTAGGCAAGAACGGAGTTATAAAATACTCCTGGCAAAAACCCCGGTAGCGAGCCATCTTTCATACATTTCAAATTGCACTGCTGGCCATCCTTAAATTGCAAATCATACGTGATGTAAACCTTTATCTGGGTAATCCCGATTCTTTGACAGCTCTGGACTTATATATAAAATACATAGAAGCTCCAGGTATTATTTATCAAAGGAGTTGACAATGCCTTTGCGTCGAGATTACCCGGCCGTTCAATACGTGGTGAAGAGGGCTAGTCCATCCGCGCGCCGCCATTGACGCTGACCGCTTCTCCAGTGATATTGCGAGAAACATCGGAGCTTAAAAAGAGCACCACGTTGGTTATATCTTCCGGGACCTGAGGCCTCTTCAGTGGAATGGTTTCCATTGCCCTTGACCAGACTTCTTCTCTTGGCAAGCCCATGCGTGCCGAGCGAGCATCGAGGATTTTCTCCCACATATCAGTGCGCAGGATACCAGGGCAGACAGCATTTACATTGATATCATACTGCGCCAGTTCTTTGGCGACCCCCTGGGTGAAGCCGATGACGGCAAATTTCGAGGCAGCATAGTGAGACAGGCCAGGCATGCCCTCTTTGCCGGAGCGAGAAGAGATATTAACAATTTTGCCATATCGGGCGGCCATCATGTGAGGCATCACCGCCTTTATGGTCAGGTACACGCTTTTGGCGTTGACTTCAAATATTCTGTCCCAATCCGCCTCTTCAACTTCAACCACCCATTTATCCTGAGTGATGCCGGCGGCATTTACCAGAATATCAATTTTGCCAAATTCTTTCATTGTGGTGGCGATTAGGTTATCGGCGTCTGATTTCCTGGTTACGTCAGTCTTTACGGGCATGGCTTTGGTGCCATTTTCATAAAGTTTCCTGGCCAGTTCCTGAGCAGCCTCGAGCAAAATGTCTCCGATCACCACGCTGGCTCCCTCCCTGGCAAATCCCTCGACAATGTTCTCGCCAATGCCCCTGGCACCGCCGGTGACGATGGCAACTTTTCCTTTCAGACCTAATTCCATAATGGTCTCCTTATTCAGATAAGGTATTTCTTGCCAGTCTAGTGGAAGATAAAGTAAAATGCCCCCAAGGGAATTCGAATCCCTGTTGCCGGCTTGAAAGGCCAGTGTCCTAGGCCTCTAGACGATGGGGGCATACGAGCCAAGTATAGCAGAAACAGGCTCGGCAGGCAAACGGCGTTTTGCTCAATCCTTCGTTATTGGGAATGAAATGAATCAAAAACCAGTTGAAGCAAAATCAATTGAAGAGGGTAAAAAGTCGGCGCGCAGGCGACTTATCTTCGTAGTAACCCTTTTGCTCGTTATTGCCATTACGGTGGCCCTACAGCTCGTCTATGGTCTCCACCCGGAAAGACTGAAAGAATTAAAGTCGCATTTTTACCTGGGGGCATTCCTTATCAGCATTATCGGAAACGCCACCATTATCTTCCCGGGCGCAGTCCTGGTGATGTTATCAAACCTGGGAATTCTGCTTTACAGCAGCACGGGGTTATACGGCCCGATAGTCGTTGGGCTTGTGGGAGGGATAGGGGCGGCCATCGGGGAGATTACGGGTTATGTTGCCGGCTACAGCGGACGGGAAATCGTGGAACGAAGGAAGATGTACGGCAGGGTAGAGGGGTGGTTGAGGAAATGGGGAGCGCCGGCCATCCTCCTTTTTTCACTGATACCGTTTGTCTTTGACCTGATCGGTATTGCCGCCGGGATACTTCGCTTTCCGTTCTGGAAATTCCTCCTCCTCTGCGGGTTGGGGAGAACAATACTTTACACTGTTTTCGTAACGCTGGCGGCCCTGGGCTGGAAAGCCATTCTGCCTTTCTTCGGCTAACGCCGTTCCCTGATTTTCAGAAGCAGCAGCGAGCCTGCCATAAAATAGGCGAAACATGCTCCCAGCATCACCTGGTAACCCAATCCAGACTCATAGCGGTTAAAATAGTCAATTACAGGTCCGATGAGACGGGCCAGCGCCGCCCCACCGGCGGTCGCCATATTGGTCAATCCAAGGTAACGTGCCTCTTCACCGCCGGGCACAAGGTCGGTAGCCAGAGCCCAGTTGGAACTCATGAAAGCCCCGGTGGCCGTGCCAATAATGGCGCCACTAGCAATGACCACACCGTAACTGGTAGAAAAAAAGATAACCAGTATGCCACCTGCTCCCACGAGGCCGGAGGAAATGACCACGGGGCGGCGTCCGATTCTATCGGACAGTCTTCCCGCAGGGTAAACGGCAAGCAGCATGCCGACACCCGCCGCAATGAGGAGGTCGGCCGTGGCCGTTGCCGGGTTGACCAGTCCAATGACGTCTCTCAGGTAAAAGAGGGTAAAAGTCTGGATGGTCGCCAGAGCCATGAAAATAAGAAGGCGCGAGATGAGGAAGACAATAAAATCGCGGTCTTTCCTCACGTTAATCTTGAAGCTGCGGG
>JADHXF010000047.1 GCA_016783105.1 Dehalococcoidales bacterium
ATATTCGCTCATGGCATAAAGAAGACCAGGGCTATGATACACAAAAACCTCTTACTTTACTTGAGCGCGTTATTAAAGCCAGCTCCAATGAAGGAGACATTGTCCTTGACCCCTTCTGTGGTTGCGGTACGGCACTTGTTGCCGCCCAGAAACTGAAAAGGCGCTGGATTGGTATAGATATTACGCATCTTGCCATTAATTTAATGCGTAACCGTCTCAAGGATACTTTTAAAATAAAGCCTGAAGTCATCGGCGAGCCCGTGGATTTATCCGGGGCTAAAGCCCTTGCTCATGAAGACAGGTATCAGTTCCAGTGGTGGGCGCTTGGTTTGATTGGAGCTAGACCACTTGGAGAGAAAAAGAAAGGGGCGGATAAAGGTATTGATGGAGTAATTCAGTTTATTGATGGTGCTGACGGCAGCGTAAGACGGGTCATAGTTCAGGTAAAGAGCGGACATGTGGGGGTGAACGCCATCCGTGAATTAAAATCGGTAGCGGCCAATGAGGCTTTCGGTGTTTTCATTACCCTTGAACCACCCACAGAACCGATGAAAGTAGAGGCCATAGATGCGGGCTTATACCACTCCCCGGTATGGAATAAAGATTATCCCAGAATACAGATAATAACCATAGAGGAGTTACTGAAAGGCAAAACAGTTGATATGCCACCGCAGGAGCAGACCAGTGTTACCTTTACCAGAGCTAAAAGAATTTCCACGCCAGAAGGCGAGCAGCTTTCTCTGGCAGGTTGATGAAAAACAGGTTCAAGTCGTTCCCTCTCCCTTTCGTAAAGGGAGATTGAGAGTGATTTTGAGCTTGGAAATCCCCCTTAATCCCCCTTTTTCAAAGGGGGAAATGACCAAAGAAGGCTTTTTCAGCACCCTGCTAGAAGACTAAAAAGGGTACTATAGAGGGGCTTCGCCCCTCTGCTAAAATTGATTCCCCCTCCTTTTGAAAGGAGGGGGATACAGGGGGTGGATTTGTAGATATGAAATCAGCCATCGCAGAACTAGAAGCCAAAGGAAGAGCCGCCAGAGAAGCCTCAAAGCGCCTGGCCTACCTTGCCACGGACATTAAAAACCGGGCGCTGCACAGTATCAGCCGTGACCTGCTGGCCAGAAAAGGCGAGATAATAGCGGCCAATAAAGAGGACTATAAAGAAGCCGAAGCGTCCGGTATGAATGCCGCCATGCTCGACCGCCTGATGCTGAACGAGAGCCGTCTTGAGGCCATCGCCGGGGACGTGCTCAACGTGGCGGCACTGCCTGACCCGGTCGGCGAGGTCTTCGATATGCGCACCCAGCCCAATGGCCTGCTTATTGGGAAAAAACGGGTGCCGCTGGGCGTCATCGGCGCCATTTATGAGAGCCGCCCCAACGTAACCATTGACATCTCCTCGCTCTGTCTGAAGTCTGGCAACGCCATGATTTTAAGGGGAGGCAGGGAGGCGGTACGCTCCAACAACGCCCTGGTCAGAGTGGTGCAGGATGCCTCGCTAAGTGCCGGGATGCCTGATGGTGCCGTCCAGTTTATTGAGAATACCGACCGGGCACTGGTCGACCACATGCTGACGATGAGCGGCGTCATCGACCTGATTATACCGCGTGGTGGTGCCAGGCTCATCCGCTCCGTGGCCGAGAAGGCTGCCATGCCGGTGATTACCGGCGGCATCGGCGTCTGCCACACCTACGTAGACAAAAGCACCGATGTGGATAAGGCGGTGGCCATCGTCTATAACGCCAAGGTACAGCGCCCCACCGTCTGCAATGCTCTGGACACGCTGCTGGTGCACGCTGACATTGCCGGGGACTGCCTGCCTCTGATTGCCGCTGAACTGGCCAAAGCCGGCGTGGAACTGCACTGCGATAGACAGGCCATGGCCATCCTGCAAAACCAGACCGGGCTCAAGCTCATCCCCGCAACCGACGAGGACTGGGGCAAGGAGTTTTTATCCCTGGTAGCTGCTATCAAGGTGGTTGATTCCCTTGATGCCGCATTAGCGCATATTGAACATTATGGTTCTGGCCACTCTGAAGCTATTTTAACCGAGGATTACACCTCGGCAGCGCGCTTCCTCAACGAAGTTGACGCCGCCTGTGTTTATGTCAATGCCAGCACCCGTTTCACCGATGGGGCACAGTTCGGTCTGGGAGCAGAGGTTGGCATCAGCACCCAGAAATTTCACGCCCGTGGGCCCCTGGGACTGAAGGAACTGACCACGTATAAGTGGATTATCTACGGTAGCGGCCAGGTAAGAACGTAGGCTTATCGCCTACTTGTATTTTTCGAGAGCCGTCTGCTGGATCTGGAATAGTTGCTGAATCCCCGACTCAGCCAGAGAAATCAGCTCCTCAATGTTCTTTCTGGAAAACGGCTTGCCCTCGGCGGTGCCCTGCACCTCGACGAATTCACCCTTGCTGGTCATGACCACATTGAAGTCAACCGAGGCATTGGCATCTTCATCATAACACAGGTCCAGTATCATATCGCTGCGCACAATGCCAACGCTGGTGGCCGCCACCGCACTCTTGAGTGGCACTGAAGAGATGATTCCCATGCCGGCAAGGTTATGGAGAGACTTGTAAAGCGCAACATAGGCACCAGTAACGGCCGCGGTTCTCGTGCCGCCGTCAGCCTGAATAACGTCGCAGTCGACAATTAAAGTCCGTTCGCCAAGAGCCGCGAGGTCAGCCACCGCCCTCAGGGAGCGCCCGATGAACCGCTGAATCTCCTGATTCCTGCCTCCCACTTTTCCCAGCGAGGAATCACGCGGGGTACGGGTCACCGTAGCCCGGGGCAGCATGGCGTATTCGGCGGTAATCCACCCCGTCCCGCTGCCCTTGAGGAAGTTGGGCACGCGCTCATCAACGCTGACCGAACACAGCACCCGCGTTTTACCCAGCTCAATCAGCGCCGAGCCCTCGGCAAAGAGCTGAAAACCGGGAGCGATGCTTACCGGGCGGATCTCATTATAGGCACGTCCATCGGCTCTCTTCACCTGAAGCCTCCAAATCTACTGACAATATGTCAGAGTATAACATCGCTGATTGATATTGACAATCCGGTTAATTATATGATAGAAATGCTTACCAATCATGAACCGTAAAAATAACCTGGAGATGGAACTATGAAAAACCGAAAAACCAATATCATAAAACTGGTTGTCAGCATTGTGGTCTGCCAGTGTGCCGGAATCATCGGCTCGGTATTCACTACACCGGCGATTCCGACCTGGTATGCCACCCTCCAGAAACCGGTTTTCACCCCACCCAGCTGGCTCTTTGCCCCCGCCTGGATTACCCTTTACCTGCTCATGGGAATAGCCGCCTTTTTTGTCTGGCGCATCGGGCTGAGTGAACGACGGGTAAGGGTGGCGCTGCTCATTTTCCTGATACAGCTGGCGCTGAATGCCCTGTGGTCAGTGGTATTCTTCGGGCTGCAGTCACCGCTCTACGGATTTATCGTCATCATTGTCCTGTGGTTTATGATACTGCTGACAATGCTGAGATTTGCCCGGATATCATCGGTAGCGGCGTGGCTGCTGGTGCCTTATATCCTGTGGGTGAGCTTTGCTTCTGTCCTGAATATATCAATATGGGTATTAAACCCCTAGTTTAAACCGGACAGGTATTCTTTCAACCAGCGCAGGGCGGCTTCCGCAGCGTCCTGTTTGTTCTGCTCACGGCTGCCAGCAAAATTATGCTGCTGGCTATAAGTCCTGCCTTGATGTGAAAGGCCAAGGTAAAATAACCCCACCGGCTTTTCCGGAGTGGCGCCACCCGGTCCGGCGATTCCGGTGTCGGCGATACACACATCTACCGCCAGCAGCTTCCTGCCCCTCTCCGCCATCTCCTCGGCTACTCTGGCGCTCACCGCACCGTACCGGTCTATGGTCTCCTTCTTCACCCCAACTACCCGAATCTTCGCCTCGTTGCTGTAGGAAATTATCGAGCCTTTGTAGTAATCGGAGCTTCCCGGGATATTGGTTATGCGGTGGGAAATGAGCCCGCCGGTGGCCGACTCAACCGCCCCTAATGTCATTCCTCGCCGGCGAAGTATATCGCCGATTTCCTGCTCGATGCTGGACATAAAATCCACTTTTAAATCAATAGTCTCCTATAAACTGGCCAGCCATTTATACACGCGGAATTTAGCTTCGCTAATCCGGTACTTATATATCATTACCCTGCTCTTACCATTAATACTGGTACTTTTCCTCCCCGCGGTACCTTATCAGTAACACTGCCAAAAGCCCAACGGCTAACACCGGCCCGTCCATGGGTTGACATAGCCACCAGGTCAGCACCTACTTCTTTTTCAGCCTTAATGATTTCTTCAGCTGGAGAATGTCCTGCGGCAACCTTACAATTCACGATAGCGCCCTTGCTTTTCAAGCCCTTGCCGACCTCGTTCAGATAGTCAACAGCCTTGTCCTTAATTTGCTCCAGCTCACTCTCACTGTAGGGGATGTGAACGATTCCCACGTTGCCGCGAACATCGACGTCATGTTCCAGTGTGGTAATTACGTTGAAAAGGGTAACTTCCATTTTCTTTCCTGGTGCCAGCCTGGAGACCAGCCCTTCAACATAGCGCAGGGCGGCCTCACCCAGTTCAGAGCCATCCAACGGAATAAGTATTCTTTCAGACATCTTTTACCTCCCTATCTCCCCAATCTGAGCAATTAAATTATAGTCCCTCCCATTTAATTGTCAAGACAACCCAGCAGTGCTTCTTTCCCCTAACTGCCTCCATCTTTAATCTTTTCATTTTTCGGAATTCACGTTGTGTATTTTAAAATTATATACTAAACTAGGCTAACGGATATAAATATAATCAGGAGGGTAAATAATGGGTTTAACAGCGATCATCCTGGGTTTCCTCGGTGTGCTCAGCGCCGCCATGGGCATTGTCACTGCCGCAGAAGTAATCGCCCCAATTATGCCTCAGTTTACCTGGACTTTCTGGTTTGCGCTTTCGGGGCTTCTGGTGCTGGGTGCCATCGCCTTTGCCGTCAGTCGCGGCTCTTTTGAATAAAATACACCTTACCTAACCAAATATATTGAGAAAAATGCGAGGTCTCTGGCTATGGGTATGATACATGGTGACGACTATCGTGAAAATCTGCGTCGGGTTAAGCCGGAAATTTACTATATGGGGGAGAAAATCGATAGCGTGGCAGACCACCTCGCCTTTATCCCCCATATCAACGCCGCCGCTCTGACCTACGACATGGCATGGGCACCCGAGTTTGAGGAATTGCTGACCACCAAATCACACCTGACCGGAGAGAAGATAAACCTTTTCACCCATGTACACCACAGCACTGATGACCTGGTACAGAAGGTGAAAGCACTCCGGGCCCTGGGCCAACAGACGGGAAGCTGCTTTGCGCGCTGTGTCGGCCATGACGCTTTAAATGCCATCTACTCGGTAACCTATGACATGGATAAAAAGAACGGCACCGAGTACCACAAAAGATTTGTCGATTTCCTCAGGGAAGTCCAGAAAGAGGACCGGTTCATTTCCGGAGCCATGACCGACCCCAAAGGCGACCGCAGTCTTTCCCCCAGCCAGCAGGCTGACCCCGACCAGTATGTTCACGTCACGGAGAAGAAGAAGGACGGCATTGTGATTCGAGGCGCCAAGGCGCACATCACTGGCGCCGTCAACGCCATGGGCCACCTGGTCATGCCGACTACCTCATTGAAGGAAGCGGATGCTGACTACGCCGTGTGCTGCTATGTGCCGGTTGATGCGCCCGGGCTGGTCCATATATTCGGCCGCCAGACCAACGACGACCGTAAATGCAGCGGCTGCCTCATGGACCAGGGCAATCCGGAATACGGCATTGTCGGCGGGGAAGCACTGGTGGTCTTCGAAGATGTCTTCGTCCCCTGGGAACAGGTATTCATGTGCGGCGAGTATGATTTCGCCTTTGAACTTGTCGAGCGCTTTGCCACCGCCCACCGCCAGAACTACGGCGGCTGCAAGGTCGGCCTGGCCGATGTTTTGACTGGCGCCATGTACGCGCTGGCCGAGGTGCAGGGTACGTTGAACGCCTCGCACATAAGAGACAAGCTGGTGGAGATGGTTCACCTTGCCGAGACGCTCTACTGCTGCTCCATCGCCTGTTCCTGCCAGGGATACGCGCTGCCCGCGGGCAACTACATGGCCGACCCGCTTCTGGCCAATGTCACCAAACTCAATGTCACCCGATATATCTATGAGATGGCCAGACTTGCCCAGGATACGGCCGGTGGCTTGCTGGCGACCATGCCCTCGGAACTCGACTGGGGCGACACCAGGGTCGGTAAATACGTGGACAAGTACCTCAAAGGCGTGACCGATGTGCCCACCGAGACCAGGATGCGTCTTTTGCGGCTCATCGAGGGCATGACCTGCGGCACCGCCCTTGCCGAATCAATGCACGGCGCCGGTTCACCACAGGCCCAGCGGATTATGATTATGCGGCGCGCCAACTGGGAGCGCAAAAAGCGCCTGGCCCAGAAGCTGGCCAGAATCGGGGAGCAGCCCAAACTGGTGTGAGCGACCAAGGATGAGGGTGGCGATCAAATACTGCGGTTCGTGTAATCCAGAAATCGGGCTTGCCGATATCGGCCATCAGATAGAAGAGGCGCTTCAGGAAGCGCCAGACATCAACGTTGTTTCGCGAAGAAGCAAGTCTATAGATATAATGGTCATTCTGTGCGGCTGCCCCAGAGCCTGCGGCGACAAAAAGCAAGCCAGGAAAAGGGCCAATCACCGCATTGTCGTGGCCGGTGAAACGGTTGACCTTGTGCCCGTGGCGGAAAAAGACCTGCCCGCTCAGGTAATGCAGAAGGTCAGAGAGTTAGGTCAGGCTCCGTAATCTGGCGCCGGCCCGACCAGTTCACCGCCGTCAACCACGATAACTTCCCCGGTAACGTAGCTCGAGGCATCCGAAGCGAGGAAAAGCGCCGCGCCGGCAATGTCCTCGGGCACCCCGATATAGCCCAGCGCCTTGCTCTTTGCCGCCTTCTCGCTCTTCGCCGGGTCCTTCCACAGCGCCTCACTCAGCCTGGTCTTTACCACGCCCGGGGCAATGGCGTTCACCCTGATTTTGTACTGCCCCCACTCTCTGGCCAGAACCTGCGTGAGCATGATGAGACCGGCTTTGGATACGCTGTAAAAGCCGAGCTCGCTGGGAACCAGGCCCATAATCGATGCTATATTGATGATGCTGCCGCCGCCCTGTTCCTGCATCACCCCAGCGACCAGCTGGCTCAGGAGAAACGGTCCCTTGAGGTTGACATTCATGGTCGCGTCCCAGGCCCATTCCTCGGCCTTCAGCAGCGGCCCAGCGTACGGATTGGTCCCGGCGTTGTTGACCAGGATGTCGATTTTCCCCAACTCTCCCACCACCCTGTCCACCAGGGCCTTTGACTCTTCCCCCCTCGCAACGTGGCTGGCCACCGCCATGCTTTTCACACCCTTCTTCCCAATCTCGTCGGCCACTGACTCTAAATCAGAGAGTTTCCGGCTGCTGACAGCGACATCTGCCCCGGCATCGGCAAAGGCCAGCGCGATGGCACGGCCGATGCCCCTGCTGCCACCGGTTACCAGAGCCACCTTACCTTCCAGGGAAAATCGGGACAGGTTCATGCTCGCTGACCTCTTTATCTAGGCACGCTTCTTTCTGCGACGCCACCAGAAGAAATACACCAGAACGCCAGCTACTATCCATACCGGGCTGAAAATGCCGAGCCAGATGAGAACATTGGCCAGCACCCGCCCGAAGGTGATCAGCCCGTTCCAGGCGCTGTCAACGATGCTGCCGGCACTCCAGCCGGGCAGTACCGTGATGTAGTCGCTCCTCTTCTCTATATCCTGGTTGCCACGGTCATCGGTCACCGTCAAAATAACAGTGTAAGTACCCTTTGCCTTGTATTTATGACCTGGGTTGTTGTCGGTGCTGGTATTGCCATCGCCGAAGTCCCACTCCCAGCTGTACGGCGCAATGCCACCACCCACATCACTGTAAAACCTAATCTGCTCCCCTTCTTTCGCCGTTGTCGTGCTGGCGCTGAACTTAACCTCCAGCTTGGACTGCTCCAGCAAGGCCGTGATGAGCGACATAGCCGAAGTACGCTCCAGGTACTGCATACGTCCCTTGGTCCGCTCAATGTCCTGCTGCACTCTGGACAGCTCGCGCTGAATATCAAGAATGTCCTCTACTCTCTCCGCCTTATCCATAAGTTTATCAAGTTGTTCATAGGTAGTCTCTAAAGTGCGGAGCGTCGCCTCAAGGTCAACATATTCCTCGGTAACATCCTGGCTGGACGTGGTCTCGGAGTTCACTTCCACAGCCATACTGCGCAGCACGCTCATCGCATAATCGAAATCCGATGACGGCACACGTATGGTAATCTGCCCGACAATGCGCTCTCCCTCTTTCCAGCTGCTGGAATTGACCACGTACCCTTCCCGGCCCTGGGCGAGCTCGGCGATTTTGTCTATGGTGTCGCGGACATCGTCCACCACCAGCTGCATATTGGCCGTACGTATTATCATGCGGTCGGTGTCAATAGACAGGTCTCCCCCATTCACCGGCGATGGTTCTGGTGCCATGGGCGGTGTTTCCATAACCCCCTCACCGGGTATTCCTTTAGATGGGGCCGGAATCACGATAGAGGGTGCTGGGGCTGGTCTCGGTGCGGGTGCCGGTGATGGAGCCGGTGCTGGCGCCGGGGCGGACGCTGGCGAGGCACAGGCAATCAACGTCACCACCAGTATCAATACCAGCAAAGTAATAATCGATTTTTTCATATCAGTCCTCCGTCTATTATCTTCACATTATAGAACGATGGCGGGAGATAAAGGTTAGCTTATCAATCACTGTTTCTATTTATGGAAAACACCCCAGCTGGCAATTGCATATTTTAACGGATAACCGGTTCGCGGCATCGCCCACGTCCCTGGGGCTGACCTTCATCTCCTTGGCAATCCGGAAAGCGATAGCGCACGGCAGCCTGCCGTCCACCAGTGCCGATTTTATCTTAGTTTCCAGTTCATCTTCCACAGTATAACCCTCCGTTTTTAGTAGCTATCTTTATCTTATCACGATTTTAAAACTTTGAGAATAAACAAACCGACGCCTCTTCCTCCAGATATACTCATTACTCCATGGCCGGGAGCATCTCATTCAGGATAATGCGCAGGTTCCCGATATAGTCTTTAGCCAGCGGGTCAATCAACACCACCCTGCCCTCGATGGCACTGGCAATGACCTCAGCGCTCTTCGGGTCAAACTGTGGTTCGGCGAAGATTACCCTGATATCATATATCCTGGCCTGCTCAATCATATGCGCCAGACCGGCAGCGGTCGGCTCTTTCCCCTCTTTTTCCAGGGGTATCATGGTCAGGTTGTATTCGTGCGCAAAATAGCCAAATGCCGGGTGGTAGACCATGAACCGCCGATTTTTCACTCCAGCCAGTCCGTCTCTCATTTCGCGGTCAATCTCAATCAGCTTTTGCAGATAGGCATCTCTATTTTGCTCGTAATAACTCCTGTTTTCCGGGTCAACAGCAATCAGCCCATCACAGATGTTCGACACCATTATCCGGGCATTTGACGGAGACATCCAGATATGAGGGTCCATCCTGCCGGGGTGCTCGTCATCTTCATCATGCTCGTCTTCTGCCATCATTTCCTGAAGCTCCACCCCTTCCGAGCAATCTATTACCACTATCTCTTTATTGGTGGCAACCAGTTTGTCCATCCAGACCAGTTCGAATTCTACCCCCGAACCCACCTTGGCGTATATTTCCGCTTCGGCCAGTGCCGTCATCTGCGCTGGTTTAGGCTCATAGGTATGAGGGCTGGCTCCCGGCGGCACCATAACCGTCACCCTGACCCGTTCTCCACCCACGTTCTCCACAAACTCGGCCTGCGGCAGGACCGTAACCACCACTCCCATCCTGTCGTTTATTTCCGCCTCAGGGGTACAGGCCACAACTGAGAATAACAGCACTGGAACCAGCGCAAGGGTGAAAAACAGGCGGCTTGTTCCTATAAATCTCTTCACTCTTCCCCTTTTCTTGCTTCACCTTGCCCGGCGAAGACGGTACCTCCGGTAGAGCATGACGGCGATAGAGGCAACGATGGTGATGCCACTTAGCCACTGTGCCGTGGGCACGCCAGCGACGGTCCATACTTCTATCTTGAGCATCTCGAGGGAAATTCGGCCCAGGCAGTAGTAAATAGCATAGCCGAAAAAGATGTCCCCGTCCAGAAGACGACCTTTCATCTTTCGTCCCAGTATCATGAGCAGCGCGAAGCCGACAAGGTTCCACAGAGATTCGTAAAGGAAGAGGGGGTGAAAATGACTGAACGCTTCATAGCCGGGGAGGCGATGCGCAGGATCTATATAGATAGCCCACGGTAAGTCCGTAGGGTAGCCGTAGAGTTCCTGGTTGAAGAAATTGCCCCAGCGGCCTATTGCCTGAGCCAGGATAAGGCCGGGCGCGACGATGTCCATCCAGCGCAGGGTGCCGAGCTTCTTCCACATGGTGTAAATTATAAGGCCAACGGCTCCACCGATTACGGCACCGAAAATGCCCAGCCCGGCGCCGCCGATGATTGCCGCCGGATTTTGAAGGTAGAAGTCCAGCTGGTCAATCACATGGTAGAGGCGGGCACCGATAATCCCCAGCGGAAGAACTATCAGCGCCGCGCTGAGCACGTGCTCCGGATTTTCGCCCTTTCTCCTCGCCTCGATAACGGCAACGACCAGCGTGCTGATTACTCCCAGCGTTAGCATTATGCCGTACCAGTGTATGGCCAGCGGACCTATATAAAAAGCTATATCCATATCTATCTCCCGGGGGCAATACCCTCTCTGCCATTAAAGAATGATAACGGATTAATGTCAAGGCGGCAATATTAGGCCTAATATTGCCGTATATAACATGTTCCTGTTAGAATATTTTAGAAAATATTTGTTCTAATATATTGACATTTAATATCGTAGCATTTTATAATGGTATACGGCAACCGCTTTCCGTATCTTCGAGGTAAGTTAACATGAAAAAGGTATATATCATCGAAGAAGCCTGCATGGGTTGTGGCCTCTGCGAGGTCTACTGTCGCCTGGAGCATGCGTCAGCAAAAGATATACTCAAGGCGCTGAAAAGAGAATCGCCTCGCTCCGTGTCGCGGGTTCAGGTACAGCGAAGAGCGCCCGTTTCTTTTGCCCTGCAATGCCGCCACTGCGATGAGCCGTACTGCGTCTACTCCTGCCTGACCGGTGCCCTACAGCGTGATGCGGAGAGCGGCACGGTGCTGGTGGACACGGACAAAGTGTATGGGCTGCTGGACCTGTATCCTGTCCTGCCCCTTTAGCGTTATCAGGCGGGATACAGAGCGGGGAGTGATTGCGAAATGCGACCTCTGTTTCTCCAGTGGCACACCGGCGTGCGTCGCCCACTGTCCAAACGAGGCGCTGGTATATACCGAAATCGAGCCTCCAGTTTCCACGGGGCAAAAGTATCAGGTACAATAAAGACACTATTTATTTAAATAATTAATTGAGAAATACAAATGATTGCAGTAATCGATTATGGCGCCGGTAATCTGCGCAGCGTGGCCAATGCCATCGCCAGGCTGGGCTATCAGCCCAGGATAACCAGTCAGGCCGGGGAGCTGTCTGAAGCACAGGCGGTTATCCTGCCCGGCGTTGGTGCTGCCGGCGATACCATGGAAAGCCTGCGAACTCTGGGGCTGGTGGAGCCGATAAAACAGCTCATCGCCGATAACCGGCCTTTCTTCGGCGTCTGCATCGGGCTGCAGGTGCTCTTCACCGGCACCGAGGAAGGCGGCGGGCACGATTGCCTCGGGGTTATTGCCGGCCGGGTGAAAAAATTGTCCGCCGGGCTGAAAGTCCCTCACATGGGATGGAACCAGGTAAGTCAGCGCATCAGCCACCCATTATTCGAAGGCATTCCCGACGGAGCGAACTTCTACTTCGTACACAGCTATTACGGTGAGCCAGAGGATAGCTCTCTGGTGGCCGGTGAAACGGAATACGGGGTTACCATGGGCAGCGTTATCGCACGCGGCAACCTGGTGGCGACGCAGTTCCACCCGGAAAAGAGCGGGGAGTCCGGGCTGAAAATGTATGCCAATTTTCTCCGCCATGCCCTGACCGGCGAAAATCCATAATCAGGAAGAAAGACAAGATGGCAGGCAATCTGACGGAAACCAAATATTTGATAATCGGCAACTCCGCCGGTGGCATCGGGGCTGCGGAAGCGATACGCGAAGTTGATGAGCAAGGGAGCATAATGATGGTCTCCGATGAGCCCTACCCTGCTTACTCGCGACCGCTCATTTC
>JADHXF010000048.1 GCA_016783105.1 Dehalococcoidales bacterium
ACTATAACAATCATAATAGAGGGGTATACAGGTCAGTTAAGAGAAGCACTTAAAAAATATAGTCAGAAAAAAGTGATAGAGTTCCGAACTTTTGTAAGGGAGCGAGTAGGTTTAGAAGTTCATGCTCATTTGTTCGAACCATTATACAAGCCTGTCATTTCCACTAAACCAGAGTTCCCGCATACACTAGATGAGGGAGTAGAAATTATGCTCCAACTAGACAGTATACGTGCTTACTATATCGATATTCCAAAAGCGAAGAAAGACCTTTTTCCCAGTTCTAAAACTACGCTAGAGCTAGAGACTGACATTGGGTTGATGAAAATTGGATTTAATCCGGCAATTTCTCGCATTCAAGGGGGGTTGCCACAATGGTTCAAATCACATCACGACCTCAAAGTTGGAGACAAACTTCTCATTAAAACCATTGAGCCGATGAAAAAATATCGACTTGAGATTGTAAAGTAACAAAAGGGGAGTTCAAGAGGGGCGAAACCCCTCTTCCAAAAAACCTCCCCCTCTCCTTGTGAAGGAGAGGGGGACTAAAGGGGGAGAGATTAGAACGGTCGCCATGACAGAATCAGTCAATACTCCATATGAAATGCCCAGGGCCTATGAGCCGGGAAATGTAGAACAGAAGTGGTACCGGTTCTGGTTGGATAAGGGCTATTTCAAGCCCAGAATTGACCCTGATACAAAACCTTTTGTTATCATCATGCCCCCGCCCAACGTGACCGGCGAGCTACACCTCGGCCATGCGCTGACCGTCACCATGGAGGATATCCTGACCCGCTGGCACCGCATGATGGGCGAACCGACGCTCTGGCTGCCCGGCGTCGACCATGCCGGCATCGCCGCGCAGGTGGTGGTGGAGAAGGTGCTGGCCGCAGAGGGGATAGACCGCCACGAGCTGGGCCGGGAAAAGTTCCTGGAAAGGATGTGGCAGTGGGCCGATAGCTGCCGTGGCACCATCTCAGAACAGCACCAGCGACTTGGTATCTCCTGCGACTGGGACCGCGAGGTGTTCACGCTGGATGAGGGGCCGAGCCGGGCGGTGCGCACCGCCTTTGTCCGGCTGTACGATAGAGGACTGATTTACCGGGGCGAGCGCATCATCAACTGGTGTCCCCGCTGCGCCACCGCCCTTTCCGACCTTGAAGTGGAGCACAAGGACATCGGCGGGCACCTGTACTATGTCCGCTATCCTCTTGCCGATAACGATAAGGAATTTATCACCGTGGCCACCACCCGCCCCGAGACGATACTCGGCGATACGGCGGTAGCGGTTAACCCCAGAGACAAGCGTTTTAAGAATATGGTGGGCAAAAATGTCATCCTGCCCGCAGTGCACCGCGTCATACCGATTATCGCCGACGAGGCGGTCGACCCCAAATTCGGCACCGGCGCGGTAAAAATCACGCCATCACACGACCCGGTGGACTTTGAGGTAGCCCAGCGCCACGATTTACCTTTCGTCAATATCCTCAACGATGACGCCACCATGAACGGAAATGCCGGGCCTTACGTCGGCATGGACCGCTTCGCCTGCCGCAAAGCGATTATAGAAGACCTGGAGAAAGACGGGCTTTTTGTCAATATTGAGTCGCATTCGCATGCCGTGGGACACTGCATCCGCTGCCAGACCATGATTGAGCCAATTGCCAGCCAGCAGTGGTTTGTCAGCGCCGAACCGCTGGCGAAACCGGCCATTGAAGCGGTAACCAGCGGGCGGATAAACATTGTTCCCCAGCGCTTCACCAAGGTATATCTAAACTGGATGGAGAACATCCGCGACTGGTGCATCAGCCGCCAGCTGTGGTGGGGACACCGCATCCCGGTCTGGTACTGTCAGGACTGCGATGAGCTTACCGTTTCCGTTGCCGACCCCACCGCCTGTCAGAAGTGCGGCTCGGCCAGACTGGAACAGGACCCTGATGTCCTTGATACCTGGTTCAGTTCGGCGCTGTGGACACATTCCACCCTCGGCTGGCCGGATGACACCGAAGACCTCCGCTATTTCTACCCGACATCAGTCATGGAGACCGGCTATGACATCCTCTTCTTCTGGGTGGCCCGCATGATAATGATGGGCATTGCCGACTGTGACGATATCCCCTTCCATACCATCTTCCTGCATGGCCTCATCCGCGATGAGAAAGGGGAGAAGATGAGCAAAGTCAGAGGCAACGTGCTCAACCCCATCGATACCCTTGAGCAGTACGGCACCGATGCTCTGCGCTTTGCCCTATCCACCGGCACCGCTCCCGGCAACGATATCAAGCTGGCATCATCCAGGCTGGAAGCCGGCCGCAACTTCGCCAACAAGCTGTGGAACGCGGCACGGTTTATCATCCGGAGCATTGAACCCGGGATGACTGCCCTCGAAACCAGGCCCGACCGGCTGCCGCTTGAAGACCGCTGGATTTTGAGTCGGCTCAACCGCACCGTGGCGAGCGTCGCCAGCCTGATGAATGAATTCCAGCTCGGCGAAGCCCTGCGCCAGATACACGACTTCCTCTGGGGCGAGTATTGCGACTGGTATATCGAATTTGCTAAAATCCGCCTTCACCCCGATAGCAAACTGCCATCGCCGCTGCCGGTACTGGTTCATGTATTTGAGACCTCACTGCGAATGCTGCATCCCTACATGCCCTTCGTCACCGAGGAACTGTGGCAGAACCTGAAACGCTCCCTGCCTGCGGACTGGCAGGAAGCGGAGTCCATCATGATTGCCGCCTATCCCGAGACCGACGAAACCGCAGTTGATATACAGGCAGAAAACGACATGGAAGCCATAATAGAAATAATAAGCGCCATCCGCAATGCTAGGGCTCAATATAAAGTTGAGAACAACATATGGGTTGAAGCACAAATCTATACTGAATCTCTTCTTAACCAGACTATCGCCCCCTATGCCCAGGCTATCAGGATACTGGCGCGGGCAAATCCCGTCTCTTTTCCGAAAGGTGGCGCGAACAAGCAGGCAGGAGATAACACGGTGGTACTGCAGCTCGCCCGGTCTACCGTAGTCATCCCCATGTCCAGCATGTTCGACCTGAAAGCGGAGAGGGAACGACTGCAAAAGGAGATAGACCAGAGCCAGGATGAGATAGCCCGTCTGAAAACCCGACTGGATAATCAGGAATTCTTAACCAAAGCTCCAAAATCGGTTATTGATAAGGAGCAACAGAAGCTGTACACTATAACTGACAGGTTGGAGCGCCTGAAAGAGCAGATTAATAAACTCTGAGGAGGCGTGAGATGTTCGAGAGAATTCTGGTCCCACTGGATGGTTCTAAAGTCGGGGAAGCGGCCCTGGAACATGTGGAGAGGCTCGTCTCCAAGATAGCGCCAAGCATAAAGACCGAGGTAGTCCTTTTTCAGGTATTAACCTCGCTGGCCCATTACGTGATTGCCGGGGAGGCAAGCGTTCAGGTGCCCTATACGGATAAAGAGATAGCCTACATTACCAGAAAGTCCAAGGAATACCTGAACAAGACCGGAGAATGCCTGAAAAACAAAGGTATCAACGTCAAGACGAAAACCGCCACCGGCAAAGCCGGAGAGGAAATAGTCAAAGCGGCGGATGAGCTCAAGGCAGACCTTATTGCCATGTCAACTCACGGCCGTTCCGGGCTCAGCCGGCTGACCTTCGGCAGCATCACCGACAAGATCCTGCGTACGGCAAATGTGCCGGTGCTTGTGGTACGGGCGCCAAAAGAAACGGAGAATACCAAGCCAGCAAGGTGACCATCATCGCGGGCGCGCGGCGGATATATCCTCGGCAGCAAGCACGCTAAAAACACCCTGGCTGGCCCATTGCCCTTTCAAGTAATCAAGCGCCTTCCTGGTATCGCTGGCCACTTTAGCCGGCTCGCACTGCTCAATGCGATATTTAAACAGCCAGTAGGAAAATTCTTTCATCTCGGCCAGCGTGATTGACCGCAGTTGTGGATAACCTGCTTCCTTCCGGAAGCGTTTTAGCAATGCCTGCCTCGTCTCGCCGTATATTCGGCGGTATGTCTCGTTGCTGACATCAACATCGTTATTGAAGCCGGATACCCGCCTTTCTTTGTGCACCTCTTCCTCGACGGCCATTACCAGCGCCTGCTCCACAGTCACACCGTAGAAGTAGTTCAGGTACTGGCGGTATTTGCTCTGCCCGATAAATGCTTTGACTTCCCCGGCGCTGAGTTTCATGGGCGGTCTGGCGTAGAAAAGCAGCGCTTCTTTTTCATCCACCGGCAGCAGGCTGTCAACCACCTCGCAGAGCCGTTCCGCCAGCAGCAGCCAGTCGAAGGCCTCGCCGGCAATGAGATAGCGGTACTTCCGGCCGTGATGGTCTTCCGCCGCGGAGCTCCACATACCCATCGCTTCCAGCAGGGCAACATACCAGTGCCGGCCGCCGGCAATCTCCTGTTCAAAGTGCCTGATTGCTTCCGCATCGCCGGTCAGCAGCGACTTTGAAGATGTCGCCTCTTCTGCGGTACGCGTCATTTTACCGTTTTCCCTGCGCTGAGTGTTCCCTCTCCGAAAACTCGGCCTTCAGCCTTTCGTAGTAGTCCAATCTTCCCGTGGTCACCATCTCAATGATTTTTTTATTTATGGCCTCCCCCACCCCCGGGATTTCCTTTAATTTTCCCTCCACCACCAGCTGCTCCACACCTACCGGCAGCGTCTCAATGGCGTGCGCCGCTTTTTCGTACGCCCGTATCTTGAAGATGTTGTCCTTCTTCAGCTTTAAAAGCTCTGCGATTTCAAGAAAGATTTGAGAGATTTCAGAGTTAGTCATCTGATTTTCATCCAGCTATAATTACTTCTCCTTCTTCTCCCACACATCCCCGTAATTATATGCCGAGATACCCCACCACCGCGCCCTGATGATGCGCATCCAGAGGAAGAACAGGAGGGGGTGTTTCTCGCCCCACGGCACCAGCATACTGTAATAGGTCGTATTGAAAAGCTCATCGCTTTTCTGGCCCTTAGCCCTGGCCTCTTTTATCCTGTCGACGACGTACTTCCGGAACTGCAGCCTTTTCCGGTGCTTTTCCTCTTCTTTGGTGAGCGGCCTTTCCAGGCTGGACAGATGGTCCAATTCCCCACCCAATTCCTGAAGTAATCCCTGTATCTGTTCTTCACTCATCATAATCCTGGCTACCTTCCACAGCAATGTTTATATTTCTTACCGCTCCCGCAGGGGCAGGGTTCATTGCGACCTATCTTCCGGCCGCCCACCCTCGCCTTCTGTTTACTAACGGGGCGGCTCCGCCCGGCAGCCTGGGCCATCGGGGACGGTGCCTGCGCCGTCGACTCTTTTTTCACGATGTTCACGTGGTAAATGGTGTGCGCCACGTCATGCTGAATGGTATCGAGCAATGTTTGAAACTGCCGGTATCCCTCACGCTTGTAGGCGTCCACCGCCCGCGTCTGGCGCAGCGTCTGCCATCCAGCCTGCATACGCATATTTTCCATCGCCGTCAGGTGTTCCACCCACAGGCTGTCAATGATGCGCAGCATGACCAGCCGCTCGAGAACCCGCATGTTTTCCGACCCCAGTTCCTTTTCCCGCTCCCCATAAAGCGTCTCCGCCAGTTCAATGAGCTTCTCTTCAATCTGCTTCGGTCGCATTTCTAAAAGCGAATCTGCGGTCAATGCGGGAGGCAGAGGCAAGATGGCGGCCAAATTTGTCAGCAGGCCTTCCACGTCCCAGTCAATGCCATGCTCATCGGCGATATGGCGGGCAACCACATTTCCTATCTCATCCTGCACCATGGACAGGATATTTGCCTTGAGGTCGGTGCCGTCCAGGATTTTACGGCGTTCCGCATAGATAAGCTCGCGGTGCTTGTTAACGACGTCGTCATACTCGACGAGGTGCTTGCGCATGTCAAAGTGGAAGCCTTCCACCCGGACCTGGGCACCTTCAATGGAACGGTTCACCAGTTTGTTCTCAATGGGCGTGTTTTCGTCCATGCCCACCCAGTCCATAATGCCTTTAATGCGTTCGCCGCCGAAGCGCCGCACCACGTCATCCTCGAGAGAAACGAAAAAGCGCGAGCTGCCCGGGTCTCCCTGCCGTCCTGACCGGCCCCGGAGCTGGTTATCAATCCGCCGCGCCTCGTGGCGTTCCGTGCCGATAACGTGCAGCCCGCCGAGTGATATGAGCCGGCTGTGCTTCTCCTGCCATTCGGTTTCATTCTGGCCGTCCAGACTCCCCCCGAGCACAATGTCAACACCCCGGCCCGCCATATTGGTGGCCACGGTAACCGCCCCCAACTCACCGGCCCGGGCAATGATGTTTGCTTCCTTTTCGTGCTGCTTGGCGTTGAGCACCTCATAGGGAATACCTTTACGCTTTAAAAGGTCACTCAGGTATTCCGACTTCTCAATGGAAACGGTGCCGATGAGCACCGGCCGGCCCTGGTGATGAAGCTGCTCGACCTCCCGAACCACGGCATTGAATTTCCCCTGCTCGTTCTTGTAAATCTGGTCGGGGAAGTCCTCGCGAATCATCTTCTCATTTGTTGGGATTTCCACCACTTCCAGGCCATATATTTTGTGAAACTCTTCCGCTTCGGTGGCCGCGGTGCCGGTCATCCCGGCCAGCTTATCATACATGCGGAAGTAATTCTGGATGGTAATGGTGGCAAAGGTCATTGTCTCGCGCTGCACCTTGACGTGCTCTTTGGCCTCAATCGCCTGGTGCAGTCCCTCGGAGTAGCGCCGCCCGGACATCAGCCGCCCGGTGAACTCATCAACGATGATAACCTCGCCGTCCTTGACCACGTAATCTTTATCGCGCCGGAAAATCACGTGGGCCTTCAGGGCATTGTCCAGAAAACGGGTGAAAACGTAATTGGCCGGGTCATACAGGTTCGGTGACTTCAGCAATCCTTCCCGTTTTAACATCGACTCGATGGTGCTGATGCCAGCGTCGGTCAGGTTGGTCGTGCGTTCTTTTTCATCAACGACGTAGTCCGCCTCTACTCTCAAGCGAGGGATAAGGCGGGCGAACACGTTGTACACCTGCCCCGATTCCTCCGCCGGGCCGCTGATAATCAGGGGGGTACGGGCTTCATCAATGAGCAGGTTGTCCACCTCGTCAACGATGGCGTAGTGCAGCGGGCGCTGCGCGCACTGGGACAGTTCCACCACCATATTGTCCCGCAGGTAGTCAAAGCCAAACTCGCTGCTGGTGCCGTAGGTGATGTCAGCTTCACAAGCCTCTTTGCGGGAGACGAGACGGAAATGCCGCCACCGGCTGTCCCCCGAATCGTGTTCCGGGTCATAAAGTCGCGATGGCTGGTGTTCGTCCGGCGTCTGCTGCGGGTAGATGCTGGCCACCGTTAATCCCAGCAGGTGATAAATCGGCCCCATCCAGTACGGGTCGCGCCGGGACAGGTAGTCGTTTACCGTCACCAGATGGCAGCCCCTGCCGGTTAATGCGTTCAGGTAAAGGGGCAGGGTGGCTACCAGCGTTTTTCCCTCGCCGGTCTTCATCTCGGCGATTTTCCCCTGGTGCAGGACAATGCCCCCCATCAACTGGGCGTCAAAGTGGCGCTGGCCGATGGTTCTTTTGGCCGCTTCCCGCACGGCAGCAAAGGCCTCGGGCAGAAGCTGGTCGAGCGTCTCGCCACCCTTAAGGCGCGCCCTGAACTCCTCCGTCCTGGCCCGCAACTCGGCATCGCTGAGCTTTTCAAACTCGGGCTCCAGACCGTTTATCTGTTCAACAGTCGGCTGGATTTTTTTCAGCTGCTTTTCATTGGAATCAGCCAGACTGCCCAGCCATTTGAGCAGGCTGCCAAACCACCCAGGCAGAACGCCCAGCCACTTAAGCATCCTCTTCCTCCCTGATGAGTTCTCTGGCTTTCTCCGCCACATCTTCCCAGACCAGGATGACAACCTCGCCCATGCCATCAACGGCAAATGCGTGCACGGAAGACGCGGCATTCGCTTTCATCAGGCACGGTATGCCATTGCTCTCCAGAAAGCTCTTGATAATCCGGGCTTCAGCTTCACTGGCTGCCCGGTAGATTTCAATCATTTTTTTCTGCTTCATCACCGCTGGTCACTCAAACATGGCACCTATGGACATTCCGGTATGAATGCGGCGAATGGCCTCGCCGAGCAGTGGCGCCATGGAGAGAACGGTGATTTTAGCCAGTTTTTTCCCGTCCTTCACCGGGACGGTATTGGTCGCAACCACTTCTTTCACTGGACAGGAGCCGATTCTCTGAATAGCCGAGCCGGAAAAAATGGGATGAGTACAGCAGGCGTATACTCCCTTGGCACCGTTCTCAATCAGCGTATCAACCACATTGACCAGAGACCCTGCCGTATCTATTTCGTCATCCACGGTGAGCGCGGTCATGCCCTCCACCTCACCGATAAGGTTCAGCGTTTCCGCCCGGTCAGCGTTGCCGATACGTCGTTTTTCCATAATTGCCAGCGGAGCGTTGAGTTTCTCGGCAAGGTCACGCGCCCGCTTGCTGATTCCGATATCGGTAGCTACAACTACCAGGTCATTATACTTTATATCTTTGAAGTAGTTCGCCAGCAGATTCAATGCCGTGAGCTCATCCACCGGAATATTGAAGAAACCTTGAATCTGCGCCGCATGCAGGTCAACGGTCAGCAGCCGGTCCGCCCCGGCCACGGTCAGCAGGTCAGCAATAAGCCTCGCGGTTATCGGGACGCGAGGCTGGTCTTTCTTATCGGTTCGCCCGTAGCCATAGTACGGCACGACCGCGGTAATCCGCTTGGCTGACGCCCGTTTGAGAGCATCTATCATTATCAGCAGCTCAACGAGGTTGTTGTTGACCGGTGAGCACAGTGGTTGAATGACAAAGGTATCACGCTCGCGAACATTTTCCAGAATGCGGACAAAGATATTCTCGTTGCTGAACTGAAATACCTCGTTCTTGCCCAGAGGTATGCCCAGATAATTGACCACCTCCTTGGCCAGTTGCGGGTGGGCATTTCCCGTGAATACCTTTAGCTCATCCATCGGCACCTGTCTCCTTTAGCCATAGCGTTAAGTACATATAGATTATAGCACGATTAACCGCTATGCTCACTACCAAAAAGTTTAAATCGCTCTGAACTTGACAACGGGCACACGACTCTTTATAATAAAAGAAACCCCCCAACAAAAACTTGACACCTGAAGTCATTTCTGTATATAAAGTACGAGAGTATCCCCATATAATTGGTGCCGTTTATTATCAAAGTCCAACCTCAATAAATATGCTGCCAAGAAAACTGAAGGTTTTTCTCGATTTTTTTAAGATTTGGTTTCCTGTATGCCAAAGTATATCTTTGTAACTGGTGGTGTAGTCAGTTCCGTTGGTAAGGGCGTAACCGTCGCTTCCATAGGCACCATTCTGAAGAGCCGTAAACTCCGCGTCACGGCTCAGAAACTTGACCCCTATCTCAATGTTGACCCCGGCACCATGTCCCCTTACCAGCACGGCGAGGTATTCGTCACCCAGGATGGCGCCGAGACCGACCTGGACCTGGGCAACTACGAACGCTTCATTGACGTCGATGTTACCCAGGAGTCCAACGTTACCTCAGGTCAGATATACAGTGCGGTCATTTCCAAGGAACGGCGGGGAGATTTCCTCGGCGGCACGATTCAGGTTGTACCGCACGTAACCTCCGAGATAAAGTCGTGTTTCAAGCGCCTGGCGGATAAGTCTGGTGCAGACGTTATTCTCATTGAGATCGGCGGCACAGTGGGCGATATTGAGGGCCAGCCTTTCCTTGAAGCCATCCGGCAGATGCGCAAAGACGTCGGCCGGGATAACGTACTTTACGTTCACGTCACCCTGCTTCCCTACCTGAACTCAACTAGGGAACTGAAGACCAAACCAACCCAGCACAGTGTCAATGAGCTACGCCGCCTTGGTATCCAGCCTGATATCATCATCTGCCGCAGCGACCTTCCCGCCCCGGAGAGCATCCGTGATAAAATCTCTCTCTTCTGCGACGTGGAACGGGAGGCCGTTATTCCTCTGCCTACAGTATCCACGATTTATGAAATACCTTTGCTTCTGGAAGAAGCCGGCCTCGGGCGATTACTCGCGCACAAGCTCGGCCTGCCGATTAAAAGAACCAATTTAAAAGAATGGCGCAACCTGGTGGAACGATTGAAAACTGCCCACGAGCCCGTGAATATCGCTCTGGTGGGCAAATACGTTGAATTAACCGATGCCTATTTCTCGGTGCGTGAGGCACTATGCCACGCCGCACTGCGCCACAATCGAGAATTAAACCTTTCCTGGGTACACTCGGAAGACCTGGAGCGTGATGGCTGCGATTCTCTCCTCAGGTCAGCGCAGGGCATTATCGTGCCAGGCGGCTTTGGCATCCGGGGCATTGAGGGCATGGTCAAAGCCGCTAACTACGCCCGTACCAATGAAATCCCATATCTTGGCCTTTGCCTGGGCCTCCAGGTGATGGTCATTGAGTTTGCCCGCCATGTCCTGAAATCAAAGGGCCCGAATTCCACCGAGTTCGACCCCGATACACCCTATCCGGTTATCGATATCCTGCCGGAACAGAAGGAAATTCTGCACAAGGGAGGCACGATGCGCCTGGGCAATTACCCCTGTAACCTGGTACCGGGCACCCGTGCCGCACAGGCTTATAGCCAGAACCTTGTCCATGAACGCCACCGGCATCGTTATGAGTTTAACAATGAATTTCGCGCCACGCTGGAAGAAGCCGGCATGGTTTACAGTGGCCTCTCACCGGACAACCGGCTGGTGGAAATCTGTGAACTGGCCAATCACCCCTGGATGGTAAGCTGCCAGTTCCACCCTGAATTTGGCTCTCGACCCAGCCGCCCCCACCCGCTTTTCCGCGACTTCATCGGGGTGGCCAAGGACGTGCTGCGCGAGGGCGCCCAGCCACCATTGCCCCTTTCCGCAGAACAGTGAGGACGTAATGCATTTCTTTACGACGCAACAATCAGTAGTCAACGACTCGTCAGCTACGCTGAGTTTTTCAGACCATTTAAAAATCGCGATTTTACGATTGTCAAACGATAACTTTTCCCTTTCCGATAAGAAAAGGGGGCACGGGAGTGAGGTGATACCATGAATATTGAAGAACTGCAAGGCAAACCAGAAACAGAGCTGCTGACCCTGGCCAAAGAAAAGGGCATCACCAAGGTGGAGAACCTGGGCCAGCAAGACCTAGTCCTGCAAATACTTAAGTCAGAGGTTGAACAGGAAGGTCACGTGTTCTGTCAGGGTGTCCTGGAGACCATGAGTGATGGCTACGGTTTTCTCAGACAGGACACGATGCTGCCAAACCAGGCCGATGTCTATATTTCCCCATCGCAGATTCGCCGTTTTGGCCTGCGCAATGGCGATATGATTGTCGGGCAGGGCAGACCGCCAAAAAGCAATGAAAAATATTTCAGCCTCCTGCAGGTACTCGCCATCAACGACATCGACCCGGAGAAGGCCAAAGAACGGCCTCATTTTGGCTCGCTCACCCCCACCTTCCCTGACCGGCCCATCAACCTGGAACACTCGCCCGGTGAGCTGTCCACGCGTTTGCTCAATATGATTGCGCCTATCGGGCGCGGGCAGAGAGGCCTGATTGTCTCCCCACCCAAGGCGGGTAAGACAATGCTGCTCAAAGCCATTGCCAATGCCACGGGGACCAATTATAACGATATTCATTTGCTCGTCTGCCTCATCGGGGAGCGCCCTGAGGAAGTCACCGATATGAAACGCTCCGTCAAAGGGGAGGTAATCGGTGCCACCTTCGATGAGCTGGTAGAGAACCAGACCCGCGTCGCCGAGCTGGCCCTGGAGAGAGCCAAGCGCATCGTGGAGAGTGGGAAGGATGTGTTTATTCTCCTGGACGGTATCACCCGCCTCACCCGTGCCTACAACCTGGCGATGCCGTCGAGCGGTCGTACCCTCTCCGGCGGCATTGACCCCGTGGCGCTCCACCCCGCCAAGCGCTTCTTCGGCGCCGCACGCAACACCGCTGAGGGCGGCAGCCTGACCATCATCGCCACCTGCCTTGTTGACACCGGAAGCCGCATGGACGACCTCATCTATGAAGAGTTCAAGGGCACCGGGAACATGGAGTTGCACCTCGACCGGCGGCTCTCGGAACGCCGCATCTTCCCGGCTATGGACATACAGCGCAGCGGCACACGCCGGGAAGAACTGCTCGTCGACGAAAACAGCCTGAGCAAGATATGGCTGCTGCGGCGCATGGTCGCCATGATTTCCTCTGACTCACC
>JADHXF010000049.1 GCA_016783105.1 Dehalococcoidales bacterium
ACCCGTTCATCGATGCGCCAGCCAGCTACCCAGATAATCTGCTCGGGTGAGCAGACAATCGGCACCCGCCGTCGCCAGGCACGCGGTATTTTGCTATCGATCATGAACTGGTTTAATTTTTTAAGCTGACTCATCCCGAGTGGCTGAAATCGGTCGCCGGGACGGCGCGGGCGTATGGTCAGTTTATCTCCCGTCCGGGCAAGGTCAAAGCACGCGATATAACTGTTGCCCTCATCTACAAACTGCTCCCGCTTCAAAATATCGGCCACGACCTGCCAGCCGGGCAGTGCCGTTGTCCCCGGTACCCGTAAATCACACTCTTTTTCTATAGCGGGGAATGGCGATAAGGCGGCGGGGTCGCTTCCCAGGAGATAGCGGTCGTACTCGATGGCGAAGATTAAGCCGTCGGGCAGGGTAATTATCTTTCCCGCCGGCTTATGCAGCGAGGACATGATTTCTTCAATATGCCGGCTTTCAATATCCATCAGGTTGCCAAGCCGCTTTTCTATGGATGCTCTCAGGAGGTGGCGTTGCCAGGCAGGCGGCAGCTTGATAAAACGTTGTCTATCCAGGATTACCGTGTTTTCCTGTTCGTCAACGATATTTCTGCCCAGTTTCAGGGCTTCTTCTTCCAGAGCCGAGAGGTCATCGGCGGCGATGCGGGCGGTGCGGAGCAGGGCGTCGGTTACCTGCGGGTTATAGCTCTTGAGCAGGGGGATGAGCTGCTGGCGTATCCGGTTCCTCAGCGGTGAAAGTGAAAGATTGGAAGTATCGAGACGGGGTTTGAGTCGGTAGCGGCGGCAGTAAGCGGCCGTCTCCGCCCGGCTCGCCTCCAGCATCGGCCGAATTACGGTCAGAGCGGCTTTCCCAAAACGCCACTGGCTGGATGGTTGCAGACCCCGCAGGCCCCGCGTGCCACTGCCCCGAATCAGGTGCATCAGGATGGTTTCAATGTGGTCGTCAAGGGTGTGCCCCACCGCCACGGAGTGAGCCACGGCCGTTTCCGTTACTTCGGCCAGAAAGTTGTAGCGCACTTCACGCGCCGCCTCTTCCAGGCAGAGACGCCGGCTTCTCTGGTAAGCTTTCACGTCACGCCGTTCCACGGTAATCGGCAAGTCCAGTTTTCGCGCCAGGTCAGCTACATAGCTGGCATCAGCATCAGATTCAGCGCCGCGCAGCTGGTGGTTCAGGTGGGCCACATGCAGCATGATACCCAGCTTATCACGCAGCGCGCTTAAAATATGCAGCAGGCAAACCGAGTCAGGTCCACCTGATACCGCTACCAATAATTTACTCCCCTCCGGTATCAGGCGATGTTCTCTAATGAATTCAAAAATTAGTTCCGGCAATACGGCAGTACGATTCTGTTTCACTGGCGCTACCACTAATCTAACTCGACCTCAGAATGAGCTTGGTGCGGTGGATTGATTTTGGAAGTTCCGTGAATCCCAAAGCGGACGCGACCTGCTCGGGCCTTCCCGAACCGCCGCTGTCGCAGCGCAGTCTCATCCCGATGGTACAGCGCTTTTCGCGGCAGTCGAGCAGCCATATATCATCAATTAATGCCCTCAGGTCGTAATTTTTAGGGCCGGTATCTCGCTGGTGCTGCCAGGGAAGATGCGTGAGTGCCAGGAGAGAGGCAATGGCTGAGGCTGACTCCTTCTCTCCCTTTTCCGTTGCCAGCTCCACGGCGTACTCGGAAAAGCGCACCTGCGACTGTAGCGATGGCATGGTCTCGGCAATCGGGAGCACCTGAAGAACTTCAAAGCCGGCGGGCAGTTGCTGGGTTACCGCCGCAGTGAAGAAATGCGGGGAGACCTGCCTGGTCAGGGTGATATCCATGAGCTCAGCTTCACTGGTGACGCCGACGGCAAGGGGCACTGCCAGGGAAATTTTAGGGTGGGGGTGAAATCCCTCGGAATAGGCCAGCGCTATGCCGGCACGATTAAGGGCTCTCTGCCAGAGGCGCATGATATCAAGGTGAGAGATGTACTTTACCTCTGCCCCGCGACGGAATTTAATGCGCAAGCGTTGCATTGTCTTTGTGCATCAGGGTTTGCCGGGTTCCTTTTTTGGCTCTGCCGCGCCAGCCCGACCGCTGGCGCCGGTCTTTTCCTTGGTGAGCAGGATTTTCTCAATTTTGCGGCCGCGCATTTCGGTAATCACCAGCTTCAGCCCTTTGTAGCGCAACTGCTCATTCTGTTTCGGGATATAACCGAGAAGGTAGAGCACGAATCCGGCCACCGTTTCATAGTCACCTTCAGGCAGGTCAAGTTCCATTTCTTCGTTCACTTCTTCGATGCGCATGCTGCCGTCAACCTGAAAAGTGTATTCGTTGATGACTTCAAATTCCTTTTCCACCTCCGCCAGCTCGTCGCCCACCGGGCCGACGATTTCCTCCACCAGTCTGGTCAGGCTGACGATGCCGGCGGTGCCGCCGTACTCGTCGACGATGACACACATGCGGAAGTTCTTGTCCCGCATCTCAGTAAACAGGTCGTTGATGCGCTTGGATTCCGGGGCGAAGTAGGCAGGACGGACCAGCTCGTCAATGGTGCCATCTTTATCAAATCCGTCTTTCGCCCGGGCCATGAGCACGTCCTTGACGGAGAGGATGCCGACCACATTATCCATGTTTTCCTGGTAGACGGGGAAGCGAGAAAGCGGTGACTCGGCATAAAGGGCAAAGAAGTCGGAAATTCTAGCCCCCTCTTCGAGGGCAACTACCTCTGGCCGGGGCACCATGACCTCGCGGACGGGGCGGTCACCGAAGTCGAATACCTTGTGGAGCATATCGGCCTCGGATTCTTCCACGGTACCTCCTCTTTTGCCGAGGGTAATCAGGGTGCGGATTTCCTCGGGGCTGGCGAGTAATCTTGAGACCGGGGTACCGCCGACCATTCTGGTGAAACCGATGGCAATCCAGCTAAGCGCGATGACGAAGGGTGAAAAAATCCAGGAAAATAATTCCAGCGGGCGGACGAAAATCATGGAGAGCTTCTCCGCATGCTGGGTGGCCAGTGTCTTGGGCGTCGTCTCCGAGAAGATAAGCAAGATAACCGTCACGCCAATGGCGGAGATGAGGACGCCCTGCTCCTGCCAGACGGAAATAGCCAGTGCGGTGGCCAGTGCGGTGGCGGCGGTATTGGCCAGATTGGTGCCAAGAAGAACCGTGGAGAGGAATTTTTCCGGGCGCTCGAGCATACGGGCGACATGCTTTGCCCTCTCTACTCTGGTGCTGACCAGGTGCTCGAGCTTGAAGCGCTGCACGGAAAAAAAGGCCGTCTCCGAACTGCAGAAGAAAGCGGAAAAGACGAGACACATTAAAAACAGCACCAGATATATTATTTCAGTGCTAAACATTCCGCATCACGCCTGGCCTTTTCGATTTTTGGTCGCTTTATTTTTCGCCTCGGTTTTCTTCTTGCGACTGGTTCGCAGGGCTTCAACGGCTTCTTTTTCCTTGGTGAGCCGGATTTTCTCAATTTTGCGGCCGCGCATTTCGGTAATCACCAGCTTCAGTCCTTTGTAGCGCAACTGCTCGTTGGCGGTCGGGATGTGCCCCAGCCGGTGCAGGACAAAGCCAGCCACGGTCTCGTAATCACCTTCAGGCAATTCAAGTTCCATCTCCTCGTTCACTTCATCGATGCGCATGCTGCCGTCAACCTGAAAGGTATATTCGTTGATGACTTCAAAATCCTTTTCCACTTCCGCCAACTCGTCGCCCACCTCACCGACGATTTCCTCCACCAGCCGGCTCAGGCTGACGATGCCAGCGGTGCCGCCGTACTCATCGACGACGACGCACATGCGGAAGTTCTTGTCCCGCATCTCAGCAAACAGGTCGTTGATGTGCTTGGTCTCCGGGGCGAAATAAGCGGGGCGGACCAGCTCGTCAATGGTACTCTCATCGGTAATCGTGTCTTTGGCTTCGGCCATGAGCACGTCCTTGACGGAGAGGATGCCGACCACGTTATCCATGTTTTCCTGGTAGACGGGGAAGCGGGAGAGTGGCGATTCGGCATAAAGGGTGAGGAACCTGGAGATGCTGGCGCCCTGCTCGATGGCAATTACCTCTGGCCGGGGCACCATGACCTCGCGGACGGGGCGGTCACCGAAATCGAATACCTTGTGGAGCATATCGGCTTCGGATTCTTCCATGGTACCTTCTCTTTCGCCGAGGGTAATCATGGTGCGGATTTCCTCGGGGCGGGCGAGCGACCTTGAGACCGGGGTGCCGCCGACCATTCTGGTGAAACCGATGGCAAGCCAGCTAAGCGCGATGACGAAGGGTGAAAAAATCCAGGAAAAGAACTCCAGCGGGCGGGCGAAAATTATGGCGAGCTTCTCCGCATGCTGGATGGCAATTGTCTTGGGCGTCGTCTCAGTGAAGATAAGCAAGAAAGCGGTGAGCCCGAGTGTGGCATAGAGCACTCCGTGCTCGCCCCAGAAATAAATGGCTATCGCTGTTGCTATAGCGGCAGCCGCGGTGTTGACCAGCGTGTTGCCTAGAAGGACGGTGGAGAGCAATTTCTCCGGGCGTGCGATTATACGGGCTACACGTTTCGCACCCCGCACTTTGCTATCAACCAGGTGCTGAACCCGCACCTTCTGGAGGGAAACAAAGGCTGTTTCCGAGCTGGAGAAGAAGGCAGAGAACAGCAAACAAATGATGAGAAGTACGAGGTAGAGGTCTAAATTAGGCATACAAACCGCCCCCTCGAATTATCATATCATTGGCCTGTAGGAGTGTCAAAGGGGGTGGGTTATAAAGAACAAGGCGATAAAATTATTTGTCTCTAGAGTCAAAGAGAGCCAGCAGGCGTTGCTTGGCCGCCGGGGAAAGGCCGTAGCTGTCTATCTCTGCCTGCAGGGTCTCCATATTGCCGTTGCCGACAACATAGCCATTAATGCGGGACACGGCCGTGGAATTGATGAAATCATTGATGTCAGGATATATGGCGGTGAGCTCCTTTTTAAGGTCGGGCACGCCACTCAGGTAGTACTTCTGATGATAGTCTTCAGCGAGATAGAATTCTGAATAAGGTACAATCTCGGTGAGTATGGGCTCATTCAGCTCTGCCTCGCGGCGCGCCTTTGACTCAAGTGCCAGACGCTTCTGCTCCTCATTATGATAGAAGATGATGGCCTTGTACTGCGTGGAAAGAGGTGGTCTCGCGGCGTTGTGGCTGTTCCAGAAGATATTGAGCAATTCCTGGTATGATATCTGGTCGGGGTTGTAATCGATTTGTACCGTCTCGGTATGGTCGCCAAGGTTATAGTAGGTGGGGTTTTCTTTGCTCCCTCCCGCATAGCCAACTCGCGTTCGTATCACGCCGGACAGACTCCCGAACCGGGAGTCGGGGCCCCAGAATCAGCCAAGCGAGAATGTGGCTGTCATTGTCTGGCCTGGTGCTACCCTATCAATGGGTGGGATATCGTATTTATTCAGAGCAATCGCTTCATTTTCCGTTGGATTCATTGTCTCAATCTCCGGTATGGGTAAATTGCACAGGCTTTCCGCCTGGGCTACAGTTTCAGTTTCCGCTGTAGGCTGGCATGAAGCCAGTAAACCACCGAGGGCAAGCGATATAATAGCCAATGGTAACAATATCGTAGCAATTATTCTGCCTGAAACTCGCATTATCTGACCCCTTTTCCGCCTCCCCAACTCCATATGTTACATTTTAAAGCTAAGAGAGAAGGTATGTATGTGACTTTTATCGCAACACGCGTTTACAGACGTCAAGAATAAAATCGGCTTTGAAACAGCTATCCCCTCCGTGGTGGAGGGGATTAATTAACCAAAATGCGACTCTCAAATAAACCGCAATTACATTATGGCCGAAATACAGATACTTTTATTAAATTCCAGGATTACCCGCTGAAGCTACTGGCCTGCCTGAGGTAATCCAGGACTGACCGCTCTATTTTCAGCTCGTGTCCCTCTTCAAGGCGAAACAGGTAATCGTGGGAGACGTTGGCCCTGCGGGCAAGGTCTTCAATTGATAGCCCGCAACGCTGGCGCAGTTCCCGGATCCCGTCACCGACGCGTCTGGCCTCCATTTCCTGGAGCACAATGACATCTCTATTCATTACATCATCGACCAAGGTTGCACCTCCTTTTACCTAGCACTTGGTATATCCGCAGGCGGCGCAGATAAAGCACCCTTCCTGATAGATGAGCATATTGCTGCATTCCGGGCACTGGCCGGCCAGGTTCTTGGCCAGGCCATAGTCTTCCGGTTTGGGTTTACCATCGTAGCCGGTGGTATGCTTTTCCAGCACGCTGGCGATGGCGTCGGCGCAGGAGAGGATTGACTTGCCCTCCTCCCAGGCAATCGATGGGCAGCGGATGCCCCGCAGTTGCCGTACCACGGAAGCAACGTCTACCCCGGACCTTAACGCCAGCGATATGAGGCGGCAGGTAGCTTCAAGCTGTGCCGAGGCACAGCCACCCGTTTTCCCGAGGTGGGAGAAAACCTCGCAGATGCCGTTTTCATCAGAGTTTACCGTGACATAGATATAGCCGCAGCCGGTGGTGACCCTTTCCGTAAAACCGCTGGTTACCTTGGCCCGCTTCCGCGGTGTTAGCCTCGTTTCATCGGGTGCTTTCTCAGTTTTACCCTCCGTTTTACCGGTGGTCAGAACCTGCGCGTCCCGGCTGCCGTCGCGGTAGATGGTGATTCCCTTGAGTCCTTCCTGGTAGGCGAGCAGGTACACCTTGGCAACGTCTTCCCTGGCGGCCTCGCGGGGGAAATTGACCGTCTTGGAAACAGCGTTGTTTGTGGATTTCTGAAAGGCGGCCTGCATCTTCACGTGCCATTCCGGGGTAATCTCATGGGCGGTAACGAATACCGGTTTCACGTCATCGGGCACGCCTTCAATATCAGCAAGGTGAGCCCCGTCAGCGAGCTTCTGCATCAGTTCTTCGGAATAAAAGCCTTTTTCCCGGGCAATTTCTTCGAAATACGGGTTCACCTCCACCAGCTTCGCCCCGTCCAGGATATTTTTGGTGTAGCTCAGGGCAAAGAGAGGCTCTATGCCGCTGGAGCAGCCGGCAATCATGCTCAGTGTGCCGGTGGGCGCGATGGTGGTTCTTGAGGCGTTTCTTACTCTGGGGGCATCAGGGGCGTCATAGATACTGCCCGCAAAGGCGGGGAAGAGGCCGCGTTCCTTACCTAGTTCCACGGACGCCTTGTTCGCTTCTTCGCTGACGAATTTCATGACCTCAGAGGCGAGGCTGAGCGCTTTTTCGGAATTATAGGGGATACCCAGCTGTATCAGCATATCGGCAAAGCCCATTATGCCGAGGCCGATTTTCCTCGTCTTCTTGGTCATCTCCTCTATCTGGGGCAACGGGAATTTGTTCACGTCAATCACGTTGTCCAGAAACCTGACGGCGGTCTTGATGACCTTAGCCAGCCTGGGGTAATCAATCTCAACAGTACTGTCTCCCCGTCGTAGCATACTGGCCAGATTGATGGAGCCGAGATTGCAGGATTCGTAGGGGAGCAGGGGTTGCTCGCCGCAGGGGTTGGTGCTCTCGATTTTACCCAGGTGCGGGGTGGGGTTATCCTGGTTGATGCGGTCAATGAAGACGATACCCGGGTCGCCGGTCTTCCAGGCCATATCCACGATTTTGTCAAAGACCTCTTTGGCATTGAGCTTGCCCTCAACCTCCCTGGTGTGGGGATTGACCAGATTATAATCTCCGCCTGCCTTTACCGCCTCCATAAATTCCGAGGTTACCGCTACCGAGATGTTGAAATTGGTCAGGGCGGTCATATCCTCTTTGGAGGTAATGAACTTCATGATGTCCGGATGGTCAACGTTGAGAATGCCCATATTGGCCCCGCGGCGCATCCCGCCCTGCTTGATAACGTCGGTGGCGGTATCAAACGCCCTGATAAATGACACCGGGCCGCTGGCCACCCCACCCGTGGAACCGACACGGGCCAGTTCCGGGCGCAGCCGGGAGAAGGAAAAGCCGGTGCCGCCGCCGCTCTTGTGGATGAGCGCCGTGTTCTTCACCGAGTCGAAAATGGACTCCATAGTGTCCTCGATGGGCAGGACAAAGCAGGCGGACAGCTGTCCCAGTTCCCGGCCCGCGTTCATCAGGGTGGGCGAGTTGGGCAGGAACTCGAGGCTGGTCATTACGCGATAAAACTCGTCTTCTACCGCCCTGACATTCGCCTTGGGGTCATGGATACGTTCCGCCTCGGCGATGGCTCCGGCGACACGATGGAACATCTCCTCCGGCGTTTCAATAGCATTGCCCTGCTTGTCTTTTTTCAGGTAACGCTTTTGCAGGACATGAAGCGCGTTTTCCGTTAATTTCAAGGCGGTATCGGGCTGGTCTTGTGTCCTGGCGGTCCGGGTCGTTTTCATTTCTGGGGTCGCCTCCTCGGTGAATTTTTGTTCTTCCGCCGCCAGTATTTCCTCCACTATCGTCAGAATATCGGTATCCGTGGGCAGAATGCTCGGTCGCCGTGGCGACCTGGCAACCAAATCTTCCATGCCGGGCAGGGCGGGTGGCTGCAAAAAAGAGCGGTTCTGCTCGAGTCGCTCGATGACCTGCGAGGTGAGCCTCTCCACCAGCCTCCGGTCGGCGATTCCCATGGACTCAGCCGCGGCAAAAACAATGCGTGCAATCTGGGTTCGATTTGGGGAGTTTGTCGGTCTGTGTTGTGATTTATCCATCCTGTCCATCGGCTCATTTATTTCGCAGTGACAATGATTTTGCTTTATCTTCAGACTGTTTTCGTTTTGACAGTTCCTCCAACTCTTCCGAAGAGAGCAAAGAGAGCTGGTTCTTGGGCGTGGCGAGTGCCGGCTCGCCATCGACCAGTGAGTCCACGACCTTTTTCAGCGTGGTGATATCGGTGAAGTCGCGGTAAACGCTGGCGAAGCGGATGTAGGCGATGTGGTCCAGCTCTTTCAACCTCTCCATGACCATATCGCCAATGATGGTGCTGGGTACTTCCAGCTTGCCCGAGCGGTACAGTTCGGCTTCAATATCATCGGCGGTTTTATCCACTGTGCCGCTGGGGAGCGGCCGTTTTTCGCAGGCTTTGCGGATGCCAGTTAGCAACTTGTCTCTGTTAAACTCCTCGCGGCGTTCGTCCTTCTTGATGACAAACAGTCCACTGGGCTGAAGGCGTTCATAGGTGGTAAAACGAGAATCGCACTTCAGGCACTGGCGCCTTCGGCGTATGCCGTCATTGATCTCACGGGAGTCAATGACCTTTGAATCATGATAGCCACAGTAAGGACAGTTCATTTTCAATAATCCACATCATATAGTAGGACAAGATGTATATTAATACAATATATAGTGTCTGTCAAGAGGCTTTCCCCTTACGCTTTATTAAAATTTTCTAAAAACTTTACCGGAAATGTGGTAAAAGGTAAGATTATGGTGAGTTATTCCGGAGTACAAGAATGGACTTTCCGGCGGCGGTCAATTATATTTTAAGCTTTGCCGACTACGAGCGGATGCCACGCTCGGCGGTCGTTTTCGACCTGCGGCGTACTGAGCGTTTGCTGGAAAGATTGGGCAGCCCTCAAAACGCGGCAAAATCAGTCCATATCGCCGGCACGAAAGGAAAAGGCAGCACCGCCGCCATGATTGCCTCCATCCTGGTTCAGTCGGGTTACCGCACCGGTCTTTACACCTCTCCACACCTGCTCGACATACGGGAACGCCTACAGGTCGATGGAGAGTTGATTTACGAAAAAGAGTTCGCCCGCCTCACCGAGATAATAAAACCTGAAGTTGAGGCGGTGAATGAAAGCGGTGGCCTGGGGGAACTGACCACTTATGAAATTCTCACCGCCATTGCCTTCGCATATTTCCGTGATAAAAAGGTGGACTATCAGGTGCTGGAGGTGGGGCTAGGGGGTCGACTTGATGCCACCAATGTGGTGAAGCCGGAGGTCTGCGTCATCACGTCGATCAGTTATGACCACATGGATGTGCTCGGCGATACGCTGGCGAAGATAGCCGGGGAAAAGGCGGGCATCATCAAGCCGGGATGCATCGCCGTTACCTCTCCTCAGTCTCCAGAGGCGATGGCGGTGCTGGAAAAGGTGTGCCGACAGCAAGCAGTGAAGCTGGTGAAGGTAGGCCGTGATGTTACCTGGCAGCGGAATTCGGTCAGCCCTGGGGGGCAGTCATTTACCGTTCGGGGAATGAAGAGTGAGTATCACCTGAGCGTGCCACTGGCCGGCGAGCACCAGTTGGAAAACGCCGCCACCGCCGTTGCAGTTGCGGAAGTGCTGGCCGAAAGAGGCGACTTGATAACCGCTAGGACGATTTCCAGGGGTATCGCAAACGTAAGCTGGCCGGGTCGACTCCAAATCCTGCGGCGAAATCCCTGGGTTATCGTTGACGGCGCCCACAATGGCGATTCTATTCGGAAGCTGGTGCAGGCATTAAGGCAGCACTTCGCCTTCGAAAAAGCCATAGTCATATTCGGTGCCTCATCGGATAAAAACATCGCCGGGATGGTGGCAGAATTATCGTCGTTTCCCGACCGGGTTATTGTAACCCGCTCCCATCACCCACGCGCTGTATCGATGGAAAGACTTGTGGATGAGTTCTCCAAAAAGGGCGTAACGCCTGAGGTCTCGGAAAATATTGCCGTGGCGCTGGAGCGGGCACTGTCCGTTGCCGGACCAGGCGACCTGGTCTGCGCCTCCGGCTCGCTGTTTCTCGTTGCCGAAGTGATGCAATATATGCTGAAGCGGACCTAGCCTGAAGAGTGGTCGATTCTGGCTTCAACAACAATGTCTGCACCAGCTCTGGATATCTTCTGGAAGGTCAGTTGCAGAGCCTGACTTAGCCGGGCGATATTCAGTTCTCCCACCGCGTCAATACCCTTGCCCAGAATTCTGGGCGCAATGGCAATAACAACCTTATCAGCGAGGTTCTGGCGCAGGAAAGAGGTGATGACCCTGGCGCCTCCCTCCACCAGCAATGAAGAAATATTACGTTCGCCAAGCGCCCGGAGCAGGTGTTTCAAGTCTATTTCTCCGAACTCATCAGGTTGTATTACCAGAATATCAATCCCCATCTTGCGCAGTTGGGCAACTTTTTTCTTATCGGCGACAGCAGTGGTGGCAATCATTACCGGTGCCACGTCGCGTGTTCTGACGATTTCAGAGTCCGGCGGTATTCTCAATCTGGAGTCCAGAATGATACGGGTCGGGTTTCTGCCCCTGACCAAGCGCACCGTGAGCTGCGGGTTGTCGGCCAGGGCCGTATCAATGCCAACCAGGACGGCATCGCTGGTGGCCCTCAAACGGTGTGCCCGTTTTCTAAATTCCTCCGAGCTTATCCACCGGGAGTCGCCGGTGGCCGTGGCAATCCGACCGTCCAGTGTCTGGGCGAACTTGAGGGTTACCAGCGGCAGTCCCGTGGTCATGTACTTGAAGTATGCCTCGTTCAGCTCGCGGCATTCCTCTTCCAGCACGCCGACCTTAGTCTCAATGCCATTCTCATTTAAAATCTTAACGCCTTTACCGCTGACCTGCGGATTGGGGTCAAGCGTTCCGATGACGACCCTTGTAATTTTGTTACTGATAATGGCATCAACGCAGGGGGGCGTTTTCCCGTAGTGGCAGCACGGTTCCAGGGTTACATATAGTGTGGTGCCGTCGGGAGCAGTGCGGGCGTTCTGCAGGGCATTGACTTCGGCATGATTCCCACCAAAGAGGCGGTGGTAGCCACGGCCAATAATCCGGCTATCCTTGACAAGCACAACTCCAACCATCGGATTCGGACTGGTCCACCCGCGCCCCCGTCGTGCCAGCCTTAAGGCCTGTTTCATGTATTCTTCGTCAGTCAACTGCTGGTCAACTCCTTGCTCTCTACTATACTTAAGAGTATGGCGCTAATTAATATTATAAGAACACGGGCTTCGCGTCCACTATAAGCGCTGGAGATTTAGATGGTGTTCATTAATACGGGAAGTCAGTAGGCCAGACGTTGAGCATTACATGGAGCTTGGTAGAGCTTTTATTAAAAAGGCCGGAAAATGCAAAGCTTGCGAGCAGAACCGCAGATTTGTTACAATCAAGATTGAGTATCTTGTTTAGGTGGGCCGTTAGCTCAGTTGGTAGAGCACCTGACTTTTAATCAGGGTGTCACAGGTTCGAGACCTGTACGGCCTAC
>JADHXF010000050.1 GCA_016783105.1 Dehalococcoidales bacterium
AAGAACTTGGCCTGACTATGGGCGATATTATACGGGGTGTGATTCCGTTCATTTTCCTGGTGTTTATTGGCCTTGCGCTCTGCGTCATCTTTCCCCAAATAATCCTCTGGTTACCCGGTCAAATGATAAAGTGAGGTGAATGCACTCTTGAGCATTATCGCCTTGGGAAAATAGATAACACGCGCGCGCCTGTTTCTAAAGAGCAGCATTTGAGCATACAGACGATTTTAAGGGAGAGGAAGAAAACATGGGTAAGCGATTAAAGGAAAAGGTAGCTATAGTGACCGGAGCGGGCTCAATCGGACCCGGAATCGGCAATGGCAAGGCCACGGCAATCTTGTTTGCCCGAGAAGGTGCCCGCGTAATGCTTGTGGATAACAACCTTAAAGCGGCAGAGGAAACCAAGCGTTTCATTGAAGAAGAAGGCGGGGACTGTATGGCGTTTGCAGCTGATGTCACCAGTTCATCGGACTGCGAAGTAATGGTGGGCAAATGTCTGGAAAAGTATGGACACATTGATATCCTTCACAATAATGTTGGGATAGGAGGCTACGGAGGCCCGGTGGAAACGAGTGAGGAAGAGTGGGACCGCATCATAACGGTTAACCTGAAGAGCATGTTCCTGACCTGCAAATATGTCCTCCCCCATATGGAAAAACAAAGATACGGCTCTATTATTAACATCTCATCAATTAATGCCCTGGCCATTACCGCCACGGCGGTGGCCTATTCCACATCCAAGGCCGGTGTCATTGCCTTCACACGAGAAGTGGCCTATAAATACGCCAGCAAGGGGGTCCGCGTTAATGCCATACTGCCGGGGCTCATGAAGACGCCAATGGTTGAGGCGTATGGCAAAAAGGCCTATGGAGACAATATAGACAAGATGTGGCAACAACGCGACGCCATGTCGCCTACCGGAAAACAGGGTGAACCCTGGGATATTGCTCAGGCCGCCCTGTTCCTGGCTTCGGACGATGCCAAATATATTACCGGTACCTATCTAATCGTTGACGGCGGCATCACCGGAACCATGCTGGGCACAGTAAAACCAGAGTAGAAATGCCACAAGTTCATAATCTAGGTGATATCCAAGGGAGCGAGTGGGGTGATGGGAACATCGATGACCACGGGGACAGGTGCGGAAAAGCCCTGCTTTATCGCTCTGGTTAATTCCTGCGGGTTATGTATTTGCATTCCCTGAGCGCCACACGCCTCGGCGATTTTGTCATAGCGGATGGCGCCTAATCTCGTGGCAATAATGCCTTCATCACCATAACGATGATATTGTACGCTCGCAGCGATGCCCCAGGTCTTATCATTGGCGACAATCGCTACAAAAGGTAGTTTCTGCCTAACCGCCGACTCAAGTTCTGTCGTAGTAAAACCGAAGGAGCCGTCACCGGAAACAAGCAGTACCGGCTTATCTGGGTAGGCGAGTCTCGCGGCCATGGCGCCGGGTAATCCCAAGCCAACGACGCCACTTGCCCCGCACGTCAGCCAGCTTGCCGGATAACGTTCGGTGGCGAGCAGCATATGAGCCCACTGACCGATGTTGCCGCCATCAATGAGCAGGATAACCTCCTCATTCAATAAAGACTGAACGGCTTTCACTATATGCCATCCACTTATCATTGATTGTGCCGTGTCCTGCCACCGAGACCGAAATGATGCAGACCGTTCCTGGGCTTCTTTCAACCATCTGGCGTGTTCGGATATACCTCTATCAGATACCGCTTGGGCAAGAAGGTCGAACACTGAAGGTAGGTCACCGGCAATGCCTAGGGTCGGTTCCACCCCCTGGTTTAACTCGCAAACATCACGGTCAATGCGAATGACTTTGGTCCCTTCGCTGACTTTTGGTGGTCTCAGGTATCCGATTCTATAATCTACCCTGGCCCCGGCCAGTATAATAAGGTCGGCATCTTCAAGAAGCCTGGGTTCACCGCTGGCAGCACCTGTCACTCCCAGGAAATTTGGATGCGCCCTATCAATGACACCCCTGTCCCAGATAGGAGTTACGATTGGAATCATGGCATTCTCGCTGAACTTGACCAGAGAGTGCTGTCCTTTCCCGTAGAAAACGCCGCTTCCGGCGATAATCAATGGCTTATGTGATTGCTCAACCACGGCCGCTGTTTTCTCTAAATAATCCGGCGGCAAGAGGCCGGCGCCGGAGTTTATTGTTTCGGCAATATGATTTGGAACGGTCGACTCTTCGATTTCCGCCTCCAGCACATCAAGCGGAATCGTAAGGTGCACCGGCCCCGGACGACCGCTCACAGCCTTAGTAAAGGCTTGCCCGATACAGAATGAAATATCGCTGGCTCGATAAATACATGCCGCATACTTGCAGATTGGTTCAGCCAGTTAACAACAGTCCATAATGTTCAGCTTGTTGTGAAAGAAAACCTTCGAAGTCTTTCTAGAATTGTGATATGATTCTGAGGGGCGAGGAACTGGTATGGTAAAGACCGTTAACCGGGGTCCAGAGGTGGCAGAGGATTACCGCGAACGGATAATAGTAGACCTTGATAATTCCATCCTTGCTTCCAAGGCGAACAGGGATCGCTACACCAATCTACCAAATCAAGCTAAGTATGCGGGATTGCCACACCTTGGGAGCAAGCACTCTGAGGGTACTTCGGGCTATATTCCGAGATCAACAATAGCCTTGGTTTAAATTGCAACACTTATCTTGTCCGTCAGAGGACGATATGGGAGAAGAGAAAGCGAATATGCTCAGTGATAAAGATATAGCTATCTACGCTCTGCATCTCCTGGGCGGATGGCAAAAAAGGGTCCACACAGAAGATGTCGCATTGAAGTGCTACGAGCTTGCACCATCTAAGTTCTCATGGGTAAAATACCCACAATATCCAGATTCGACACCTGCCCGCTTTGCTTTGGAGGCGGCTAAGAAGCAGGAATATGGGGCATTGGTTAAAGGAGAGAGCGAACGGAAAAGAACTTCAAAAAACATTGGGGGATGGATGCTTACCGCTAATGGGATTGAATGGGTAAAAGCGAACAAGGGACGAATTGAGGAATATCTAGGCAAGCAGGCCCCAACAGGGGATCGTTTAGCCGCAGATCGAAAGCTTAGGGAATTGATAGAGAGCGCAGCTTTCAAAAATTTCAGAGACCGCGGAGAGCAAGCCGAGATTTCTCATGCCGATTTTGCCGAATCCCTTGTCTGTACCATAAACACCACAGTAGAAGTATTGAACGACCGTTTGGAGCAGCTTTACTCCATAGCTGAGGAACTGAAAAGGGAAGATGTTAAGAGCTATATTAATTTCTGCCGAAAGAGGTTCGCCTCACTTTTGGGGTGAGAAGGAGGAGAAAGCGATGCCGAAAGTTGTAATTCCAACGGAATGGGAACTCCGTGCAGACCCTCGCTACAAGCGGCAAAACATGGAAAGAGCAATGAAAGGCCGAATTGAGCGCGGGCTGGTGGAACTCATTACAAATTCTGATGATAGCTATCGCAATCTCGAGGACGAAGGGAAACAAGCTTCGGGCAAGATTCGCGTCGAAATTGAGAGGAGAAAAATAGGGCAACCTTCCACCGTAATAGTGCGAGATAGAGCCGAGGGAATGGACAGAGTGGGGATGTACCATAAACTTGGGGTCCTTGGCGAGAGAACCTCGGGGTTTGAAAAAGGGAAACCGAGACGTGGACTTCACGGACGTGGCGCAAGAGATGTCGCTGCGTTTGGAACCGTTCATTTTGAAAGCATTAAAGAAGATGAATATAATCATCTAATCATCCCGCCTTCATTGAGATGCCGCTTTGAGGAACCTCACCCCGGGAAGGTCACCAGTGAGATACGGAAGAAACTGGGTATTCCAAGAGGCAATGGCACCATAGTTACTATCGAGGTTGAAAACCGGTTTCCAATCCCACAACATGAAACTCTGCTAAAGGATTTTTCCCGATATTATAGTCTGCGAGATCTGTTTTCGAATCCCAGGCGAGAGGTGACGCTCGTAGATCTGAATAAGAAAAGAGAGGACCCGCTGCTTTACAAGTATCCCAGCGGCGAGCCGGTATATGATGGGGAGATTGTAATTCCCGATTATGCCGCGGCAAAGGCTCGCCTTGTTGTATATAAGCATCCGACTCCTTTCGAACAGGGTATACTTCCCTATCGAGAGGGTATACTGGTTAAAAGTGCCGCAGCTATACACGATTGCACTTATTTTGAACTGGAATCGGAAGCTGTTTGCTGGATACTGACAGGCCAGCTGTTTTGCGAGTATATTGACCAGCTAATTCGCGAATATGATGACCGAGAAGAAGCAGATCCAGACAATCCCAATCACCCGGTAAATAACCCGCAAAGACTACTGGACCCATTCCGCGACGGCTTAATACGTGAACACCCTTTTGTGCGAGAACTCTATAAGAAATGCAAAGAAACTTTGGAGACTTTCATTGAGGAGCTAAAAGCCACCGAGAAGCCTCCCAAACGAGATGTTACAGACAAGGATCTTGAGAGGAAACTAAGGAGTCTTTCGAGGGAGATATCAAGAATTTTTGAGGAGAAACTAAGGGAGTTGGAAGAGGAAATTACGCCTGGAATCATTCCCAAAGAACTATCCCTGGGGCTGCATATCATTCCGCCTGATGAACAGCCAATCATAGTGAATCAACCCAAGACATTTTCAGTCATTGTTAAGCACTACGAAGCTTTGGATGAGTCTTTACCGGTAAATGTCGGCAGTAGCGACCCTGATAATGTGAGGATTCGGACATCGCCTGTGTTTTTGAGAAGATTATTGGAGGATGGGAAAGTGGGAAGGACTACCTTCACTGTTGAAAGCGACGAAGTCGGAGCAGAAGCGTTTGTCGAAGCGCGTTACGGTGGATACAGTAATTTGGTGCTTATAAAAGTTGTTGAACCACCGCCACCTCCACCGCTACCTGATGGGCTCACTTTTGAGAAACCTCAATACCATTTACAAATCAACAAAGAAAAAGCTTTGGTCTTACGACTAAAGACTATTATGAAACCAACCAACTCAATGGTTGCGGAAATAACTTCCGACCATCCTGATATCGTTGTAAAAGGTGGGGGCAGATGTATATTACATGAAACTGATATGGCAGGGGTCTTACAAGGGCAATGTAGGGTGTTGGGACGACAGTTAAAGGCATGCGGTAAAATAACTGCTCGTGTTGATAGTTTTGAGCCAGCGCAGACTCGCGTTGAAGTCGTTGAAAAACCCGAGCCTCCCGGCGGGATAGATTTCAAAGCGAAACCGGATGAATCTGATTTTGGGATAGAAAGATACAAATGGGATGACAGGGGACCCTATCTATTGTGGATCGGTGCTAAGCATCCTTCCATCAGAAAGTACTTAGGAGAGCTAACAAACGAAGGGTATCCGGGACGATCTTCCCCACTCTACCACGCGGTTCTTGCCGAAGTCATTGCTGAGGCATTAGCATTTCGCCTATTATCTGTACACTTTAAGAAATACGGGCAACAGGGAATGCTAGATTACGAGTCTACAGCCTTTTATTATCATAAGCAATTCTCTGACTTTCTTCCCATTGCCCATAAGTTTCTCGTTACCGAACTTCCATAAAGCAAGGGCAATTCAAGAACAGGAACCAGAGTTAAATACCAAGCTTGTCTGTGGTCCCCAATGCCCTGCCAGTCCCCACCATATTTATCAATTTGGTAGACATGCTTAGTTGATTTCGCTCTTCATAATATGAACAATCGCTTGTTATGTGCAGTGTCTGAGCCATCGCTTATCGGAGAATGGGTCCCGGCAGTGGTGGTTAAACCGAAATCCACTAACAGTCGGCAGCAAAAAGGACGACTTCCCCCTGGATGCCGTGATTTACTATGTCCAGCGGACGGCCGTCCTGAACAAAGTACCAATTTGTATAATTATTATTGAAATTGTTTGGCGACCTTCGCCACCTTCATGGACTTGCAACATCTCTGACTTGCTCCAGCATACCTCCAGCATCAGATGCCGTGTTCTGCACATCTCCCAAGTAGCCTTCAATCCGTTCGCTCCCCGTGCGGGGGCGTGGATTGAATGGTAATAGCTAAACAAGCGGATTGTGACTGTCAAGTTTATTTATACTTGACTAATACATAATTTTAATTTATACTTTATTATATTGAGATTCAGGATTAACAGGATAAGTATGAACGAAATAGAATATGTTAAAGATTTAAAACCCGGTGCAATTTGGGCTCGTGTATCGACACATGACCAACACGAGACTTCTTTGCCTAGCCAAGTTGAACGCTGCCGACAAAAATTAACGGAACTCGGCTATACAGTTGTTCATACCTTGGAGGCTGACTGGTCATCAATGGACTTAATTAGTTGCCCTAAATTTCAGGAACTATTGCAATTAGTCAGGAGCCGTGTCGTAGAAGCAGTGGCGGTTTTAGACAGGGATAGACTAGAAGCTCATGGATTGCAAAGACTTGTATTTTTGTCAGAATGCAGAGATGCAGGGATTGAACTAATCATTTGCCAGGGACCTCCGATTTTGGACGGGCCGGAAGGTCAAATTGTAGAATTGGCACTCGCAATTGGGAAGGAGAGAAGCGTTATGCGGGCGAGAACTGGCAGTGCTGATGGTCTGCGCGATAGAGTAGTTATGCGACATAAGCCACCTACATACCGCAACCCCTACGGCTATCAATGGGATAAGGGAAACAACCGTTTAGTACCAGATTACAATTGGGAAAATGTGAAGCTGATTTTTGATTTGGCATTGGGTGGTGCAACATACGGTGCTATTATTGATGAATTAAAAACACGTGGCATAAACTCCCCCTCGGGTCAACCGATATGGAACAAAACGGGACTTTCATATATACTCCATAACCCGGTCTATGCTGGCCAATATCACGCTCTTAAAGCTAAAGCAGTGGCACCAAAAGAGAGGCGCGGCAAGACTAGCGGCAACAGTTCATGTAAGCGACTGGTACTCGATGAAACAGTGTACGTCCGTGAAATCCAAATCATTGAACCACCGATTACTTGGGAACAAAGACTCCAGATTTTAGACCAATTGGATAAACATCAAAAATTAAGTCAGCGGAACGCAAAGCGCGATTATTTACTTCGAGGATTTATCCGGTGCATGGAGCACAGAGGTAAAAAGGGTGAGCCCCGTATATTTCACGGGCGGCCACATTACAATTCTTATTGCTATGTCTGCCCTGTTGGCGGCTGCCAGGTAGCATATCTCGACGGACCCGCTACGGATGAAAGTGCTAAATTGTTCACAAGAATACTCCTATCAATGAAGGGGAAGCAATTACGCCAATTTCTCGACAGTCAAAGTGGACACACCGAAAAATCGCTGTTAAATGAGCTACGCAGCCTAGATCTTAAACAAGAGAAACTAATCGATAGACAAGTAAAATTAGAGGATGGTTTTCTTTCAGAACAGATACCCCCGGAAGTTCACTCCCGCTTATTGGACAAATATAGGGCGGAACGAGAATGGATTGAAGAAAATAAAAGACTTACGTTAAATCAATTAGCCCAAATCAAGGATGTTAATAGCGCCATAGACAATATAGAAGAATTGTATAAAAAACTCCAGCATAAACTTCATGACCTTTCTAACATTGAATGGCGGAAAGTCTTGGAAACCCTGGATTACCGTTTATTGGTTAATTTAAATACTCCAGTACTGAAGACAACGCCAGAAAATTTACGTAGAAAGTTACATACTGGTGGACAATACGCTAATGTGTCCAAAGAGTCATTAAAAAATATGGTATATAATATTGGGTTTAACATACCTGCGCCCGGCTGATGGTTACCACCTTATCTTCCAGCGGCTGGCGCAGTACTTCAAGCAGAGAGTGGCCAAACTCGGGCAGCTCATCAAGAAAGAGCACGCCGCGGTGGCTGAGGCTGATTTCACCCGGCCTGGGCCAGCGCCCGCCGCCAACGAGGCCGGCATGGGAGATGGTGTAGTGCGGGGAGCGGAAGGGCCGCTGCCGTATCATGGGGGTATCCGCTGGGAGCAGCCCGCTCACACTGTAAATCTTGGTAACCTCCAGCGCTTCCTCGCCGGTCATCGGGGGCAGTATGGAGGGAAGTGCCCGTGCCAGCAACGTCTTGCCGCTGCCCGGAGGGCCGTTCATTATGACGTTGTGACCGCCGGCAGCGGCCACCTCCAGAGCCCGTTTCACATGCTCCTGTCCCTTGATTTCCGCCAGGTCGGTAAAGGGTATGATTGGCTGGTAAACGTCGAAGTCAGCTTCACCAGCTTTATATTCCGGAATCGTGATTTCGCCCTGAAGGTAGCCGACCAGTTGCGCCAATGAGGCGACAGGGATGATTCTCGCCCCTTCAATCATGGCGGCCTCTCTGGCATCAACTTCAGGCACGATAATGGTGTCAATGTTTTCCTCTCTGGCCAGGGCGACCATGGGCAGGATGCCGCGGGTGTGGCGCAGGCCGCCATCAAGCGATAGCTCACCGAGAAAGATGGTCCGGGAACCGTCAGCGTTCACCTGCTCCGAGCTGAGCAGAATGCCCATGGCCATGGGCAGGTCATAAGAAGGGCCGGCCTTTTTCAGGTCGGCCGGGGCTAGGTTCACCACGATGCGCTTCATCGGAAAGGTGAATCCGGAATTACGGATGGCGGCACGGACGCGCTCTTTTGCTTCCTGGACGGCGGCATCGGGCAGGCCGACAATGGTCATGGCGGGCAGGCCGCTGGAAATGTCTACCTCTACGTCCACCAGATGACCTTCCAGCCCGACGACGGCGGCGGTTTTGACTTTGGCTAACATGGTCTGATGCTACCTATGTTACTGCGATGTTCCCGGTGTGTCAAAGCCGATTGATTACAGCACGGCATCATTATAATACAGCGGAAGGTCAACTGCCCATTCCGGCGGTCAATGCCCCTGCTGGACGCTGTCTTTGAGCGTGATTTGGGGCTGTGATATAATACGAGTGAGGTCGTTGCTGTTATGCTAGATAGGCTGGAGAGAATAGAACAGAGATACCAGGAGATAGAACGGCGGATGTCCATGCCTGAGGTCGCCTCCGACCTGAAGCAGTTACAGGAACTGGCACAGGAGAGGGCCGGCCTTGGGGAAGCGGTGGCTAAATACCGGGAATACAGGGCGACCTTAAAATCGCTGGCGGAAACCAGAGCGATGCTTGATGATGGTCTTGATGAGGAGATGGCCGGGCTGGTCAAGCAGGAAATAGAGAAGCTTGAGCTGCAGCAGGCAGGACTGCTTGAGGAGCTCAAGATGGCCCTTCTGCCCAAAGACCCCAACGACGAAAAAGACATCATTGTTGAGGTACGCGCTGGCGCGGGAGGCGAAGAGGCCGGGCTTTTTGCCGCCGACCTTTTCCGCATGTACAGTCGCTACGCCCAGCTGAAGGGCTGGAGAATAGATGTCATCAGCGTGAACGAAAGTGGCATCGGGGGTATCAGGGAAATCATCTTCGAGGTGAAGGGGAGAGGCGCTTACAGCCGGCTGAAATATGAAAGCGGAGTGCACCGGGTACAGCGTGTTCCGACAACCGAGTCCTCGGGACGCATTCACACCTCGACGGCGACGGTGGCGGTTCTGCCCAAAGCGGAGGAGGTTGATATAGAGGTTGACCCTGATGACCTGAAGGTAGACATTTTCCACAGCGGCGGTGCCGGCGGGCAGAACGTGAACAAGGTGGCCACCGCTGTCCGCATGACCCACCTCCCCACGGGCATGGTCGTTGTCTGTCAGGACGAGCGCTCACAGCTCCAGAACAAGCTGCGGGCGATGTCGGTACTGCGCTCCAGGCTCCTCGATACCGAGAGACGCAAGCAGGAGGAGAAAATCACCTCGCAGCGCCGCTTGCAGGTGGGCACCGGAGACCGTGCGGAAAAGATACGGACCTACAATTTCCCACAGGACCGCATTTCTGACCACCGCATCAACCTCACGGTACGTAACCTGCCCCGGATTCTTGAGGGAGAGCTTGACGAACTGATTGACGCGCTGGCCACCGGTATCCAGGCAAGACAACTCGAGGAACAGGTAGCGTGACCCTGAATCAGGTTCTTGCCCAGGTACGAGATGTTCTGGCGACAAACAGTATTGAAGATGCGTCGCTGGAAGGTGAAATCCTGCTCAGGCAAGCACTCGGTATAGACCGGGTACGGCTGTATGCAAACCTTAATAGTGAGCTTAGCGCCGAACAGGAAAATGATTTCTGGCATCTGGTTCAGCGACGTCTAAGCGGTGAACCCACCGCTTATATTGCCGGGCACCGGGAGTTCTACGGCCTTGTTTTTTTTGTCGACCGTCGTGTTCTCATCCCACGACCCGAGACGGAACTGATGGTGGAAGAAGCCATCAGGCTGGCACAGACCCATAATATTGCTACCGTTGCCGATATCGGCACCGGCTGCGGCGCCATTGCTATCAGCCTGGCCGTGAACCTTCCCCGGATAAAGATTTACGCTTCTGATGTATCCGCTGGCACGCTGGAAGTGGCCCGCCTGAACTGCGAAAAACACGGCGTGGCTGGCCGAATACAATTGCTGCGTGGCGATATGCTGGCACCACTGGCGGAACCGGTCGACCTTATCCTGGCCAATCTACCTTACGTGACGGAACAGGAAGTCTCAACGTCTGCGCTCGCCGATTTTGAGCCGCGCCTGGCGCTGGATGGCGGTAGCGATGGGCTTGATGGGATAAGGCGGCTGTGCGAGCAGGCCGCGGACAGGCTGAACCCTCAGGGCGGTATGCTGCTGGAAATCGGGTGGGGACAGGGCCGGGTGGTGACTAGCCTGATACGGCGCCATTTTCCGTCGGCACTGTTAGAGGTAATACCGGACCTGCGGGGCATGGAACGTGTCATCAGCCTGCGCTTGACACCGGGCTAGCCCGGTGCTAAATTAGTTTTTTGGATTCTGGCGCTAATATTGCACATAAAAAGAGGTAACATGACCGTGAATATGATTGTCTGTGTGAAGCAGGTAATAGACCCCGAGGCACCGCCCTCGAGCTTCAGGGTAGATGAAGCCGGTAAAAAAGTGGTGGCGCCGTCGGGGGTGCCCCCCGTAATCAGCCCGTTTGATGAGAACGCCGTGGAAGCAGCCTTAAGGGTCAAGGATGCGCAGGGAGGTAAAATCACCATCCTCAGCATGGGTGTCAATCTGCTGCGCGAGGTGGTGAAAAAACCGCTCTCCATGGGTGCTGACGAGCTTGTTTTGCTTGAGGATGAGGCTTTTACCGATGGTGATAGCTGGTCGAACGCCCGCGCGCTGGCGATGGCCATCAAGAAAATCGGTGAATACGACCTAGTTTTCTGCGGGCGACAGGCGGCCGACTGGGATGATGGTCAGGTGGGTTCGGGTATCGCCGAAATACTGGAATTACCCAGCGTTACCCTAGCCAGGAAGATAGACGCTGCCAATGGCAAAGCAGTGGTGGAGCGGGTAACGGCCGATGGCTACGAGGTCATTGAAGTATCGCTGCCGGCACTGATAACGGTCAGCAATGAGCTTGGTGAAGCCCGCTACCCGACCATAAAAGGTATTATGGCGGCGAAAAAGATAGAGCCGCTTGTCTGGAAGCCCGCTGATATTGGCCTTGAGCCGGCACAGACCGGGGCAGCGGGTCGTAAAATAAATCTGGAAAAACTGTACCAGCCGGTCCATGAGGGCAAGTGCGAGATAATCGAAGGGGAAAGCCCGGAGGAAGCGGGGGCCAACCTCGCGCTTAAGCTCCGGGAAGCAAAGTTATTATAAGGATAGCTTCTACCGTGATGTCTGGAGGTAATTAATTATGGCGGAATACAGGGGCGTTATGGTTCACGCCGAGGTTGCGGAAGGAAAACTGGCGGCCATGGCCACGGAACTCCTGGGTTGCGGTCGGGGACTGGCTGATGACCTTGGTGAGGAGTTAAGCGCCGTCATCGTTGGCAGCGGGGTAAGTGGTTTGGCCCAGGAAGCTTTCGCCTCTGGTGCGGATAAAGTATACCTCGTTGATGATGCTTTATTGCAGGATTACCAGACTGATGCTCATGTCCCGGTAATGGAGAAGGTGGTCAAACAGGCGATGCCCCGTAT
>JADHXF010000051.1 GCA_016783105.1 Dehalococcoidales bacterium
CACGTAAAAGTCAATGTCAGCCACCCTGGATACCATTTTCAGCAGCTTGGGCGATAGCTTCTGGCCGGTGCCAAAATACGACCTGACGCGGTGACGGAGATTTGCCGCCTTGCCGACGTACAGGATTGCCCCCTCCGCATCCCGCAGCAGATACACGCCGGGGCTGTCCGGCAAGCGGTTTAATTGCTCTTCAACCAGTACGCTCATCAAATCCACTGCTCCACTGTATATTTTAACACAGCCCGTAAAGTGTACAAAGCAGAGCCCCTGATTTTAAAAGGATGTTTCTTTTTACCCCGATTTATTTTACATATCGTTGTTTTTATGCTAAAATACCTAACGTTATGTTAAAATATATCCGCTATACCTGTGCAAAGGAGGCGTGGTGAAAGAAGAAATCAACAGCTTTCTGAATTACCTGACCGTGGAGAAGGGGTTTTCCGAGAACACGCTGGATGCCTACCGGAACGATTTACAACAGCTGGCCAGCTTCGCCGGGGAAGAGGCAGCCAAGCAGGGGCTCATCCCTTCTTGGGTTAATTTCAGCCGGCAGGCAATGCTGAGCTACATGCTCAATCTCAAAGAGAGGAATTATGCCGCTACCACCATTGCCCGCAAGGTGGCGGCGACCAGGTCTTTCTTCGGCTTCCTGAAGTCCGAGGGCATCATCAAGACCGACCCAACCGAGAACATGAGCTCGCCAAGCGTGGGGAAGTCGCTGCCCAAGCCGATTACCATCAGCCAGGTACGTCAACTGCTGGAACAACCAGCCAAGCTGAGCACGGTGGAAGCAAAGAGAGATAAAGCCATGCTGGAGCTTCTTTATGCCTCCGGCATGCGGATAAGCGAGCTGGTCGGCCTTAACCTGGGTGATGTCAACACCGACGAGGGATTTGTAAAGTGTTTTGGCAAGGGGCATAAAGAACGCATCGTGCCGATTTACGAGCAGGCTGCCCGGTCGGTCCAGGAGTACATTGCGGAAACGCGACCCAAGCTGGCCCGTAAGAAAGACCAGACGGCCCTCTTTCTCAATCCCCGCGGTGACCGCCTGACCAGGCAGGGTTTCTGGCAGAAGTTGAAGGAGTACGCCAGAACGGCGGGACTGGGCACCCAGGTCAGCCCGCACACGTTGAGGCACAGCTTTGCCACCCACATGCTGAGCGGCGGCGCCGATTTACGCGCCGTCCAGGAGTTGCTGGGGCACGCTAATATTTCTACCACGCAGGTTTACACCCACCTGACCAGCGAGCACGTCCGTCGCACCTATGAGAGGTCGCACCCGAGAGCAAAGTAGCTGAATAACTTAACCGGATAGAGGAGACCCTATATGCCGAAGAAACCAAGGTATGGCAAAGCATTACAGGCTAAAAAGAAGAAAAAGAGGCAACCGGCAGTGGCTGCACCCGCGGCATCGCCGGTGACGTCTCTTAAAGATACCCCGGCAGTTTCAGCCCCGGTATCCAGCGCCCCGGTTACGAAAGCAAAAGTTCGCGCCGTGAAATACCCGTATGTCACGGCTGAACTTCAACGAATCGGTATTTTTGCCGGGGCAATAGTGGTCATTCTGGTTGTGCTGGCACTGGTTTTGTAATCTTGTTACCTGGCGGTAACGATGGACTTTGAGGCCGAAAGGGCCAGGTTAATTGAGCACCTTAGCAGGGAAATAAAGGACCGGCGGGTCCTCGAGGTTATGGCCCGTATACCCCGGGAGCGCTTCGTGCCGGAGGAAAATCGCCACCTCGCCTACGAAGATATTCCGCTGCCCATCGGACTGGAACAGACCATCTCCCAGCCCTTTATTATCGCCCTGATGACCGAGGCTCTGGAACTGACCGGCACGGAAAAGGTGCTGGAAATCGGGACGGGCAGCGGCTATCAGACAGCGATTCTCGCGGAACTGGCCCGCTATGTGGTTACCGTGGAGCGCTTACCGAAGCTGGCAAAGATGGCCGGTAAGGTACTGGACAGCCTGGGTTACGGCAATATTGTAATACACCATTCCGGGGAAACTCTTGGCTGGCCGGAAGAAGCCCCCTATGAGGCGATACTGGTCACCGCCGCCGCACCCAGGGTGCCGCCGGAATTAATCTCGCAACTGGCCATCGGCGGACGGATGGTCATCCCGGTCGGCTCACGCCATCTTCAGGAACTGGTGAGAATAACCCGTCAAAAGAAAAAGAACAGAGTTGAAAATCTGGGCGGCTGCCGCTTCGTCTCACTTATCGGCAAAGGCGCCTGGGAAGACGAATAGAAATTACCGAGAAGGAGGCTAGATGGAAGTCCTGGAAGCAATTCGCACCCGGAGAAGCATCCGCAAGTACAAATCAAAGCCGGTGGAGGAAAAAACGCTGGCGACAGTGCTGGAAGCCGCACGGCAGGCACCGTCCTGGGCCAACACGCAGTGCTGGCGATTCGTCGTCGTGCGGGATGGTGCAACCAAAAGCAAACTCTCCGACACGTTGAGCGAGACCAACCCGGCCCGGGATGCAGTATGCAATGCGCCGCTCGTCATAGTTGCCTGCGCCGAAATGGGCAGGGCCGGTTACAAGAGCGGTGAAGTGACCACGGACAAGGGCGACTGGTTCATGTTCGATGTTGCCCTGGCGATGCAGAATCTGGTACTGGCCGCCCACTCGCTCGGGCTGGGCACGGTTTATGTTGGGCTATTTGACGCGAAAAAAGCCGCCAGTATCCTGTCGGTACCCGAAGGATATTGCGCGGTGGCGATTACACCGCTCGGCTACCCTGATGAAATAAAAGAAGCCAGGTCGAGAAAAGAGCTTGACGAGATTGTCCATTACGACAAATGGGGGCCTGAATAGGACACAGTCCGATGAGTTTCCGTTGGTGGATTCTGGTTGCTGCGGGGTTGTTTACCACCGGCATGGCCGTCGGTCTGGCGATGGCTGATAAAGCGTCCTATTTCTTTGCTGGAGAGATTACGGCTCTTGAGGAGCTGACCAGATTACTGGACCTTGAACTCTTCACAATATCGATGGCCGCTTTCATCTTTCTGAAAAACACCTCGGCGCTGCTTTTCAGCTTCATCTTCAGTCCGCTTCTCTGCCTGGTACCCGTACTCGCGTTAACGGTTAACGGTGGGCTCATCTCCTTCGTCTCCGTTATCGTGATAGAACAGGAATCGGTCGGCCTGCTCCTGGCTGGATTGCTGCCGCACGGCATACTCGAGATTCCGGCGCTGATTATCGGAGAAGCAGCTGCACTCAGCTTCGGCACGATGACAATTATCGCCCTCATCTCCAGGAAGCGAAGAGGCCAGCTAATCCCCAATCTGAAACAGAATATAAAGTATATGGCGCTGGCCTTTGCCCTGCTGCTGCCGGCGGCCATAATCGAAACTTATATTACGCCAATTTTTCTTGGTTAAGGAGGTGAATGACAATGAACGAACTGGGACTGGCAGTCCCCTTCTGGATTCTGGCACTCATCTGGATGGCGAAGACCATCTGGCTGGTCATCATCTGCACCCTTCTCGCCTGGCTCGGTATTCGTGCCTTTGACGCGCTTACCCCCCACATCCCGCACCGCCAGCGCATCGGCGAAAGCCCGGTGGCCACTGGACTGTTCATCGCCGGTTTCTTCATCCTGACCGGCCTGGTCATTCACGGCGCGTTGACGGCACCGGCGGTAGTTGGCGGTCCGCTCCTCACCTACTTCTTCGACTTCAGGAGGCTGGGGCTGCTGGCACTGAGCTTTGTGGTGAGCCTGCTGGTAGGCGTGGCCCTGTTCTACATTGTGGACAAGCTGACCCCGAAAATTCCCTTCGCCGGTATTGAACCCGAGCCGGTAGCCGTGGGCATCAACATTTTTGGCTATCTGGTCTTCTTTGGCCTGATACTCCACGCCGCCCTGACAATACCGCTATGAAAAAAATGAACCTGTTACTCATTCTGGTTATGGTGCTGGGTTCCGGTCTGGTCGCCAGCAATTACGCCTGGGCCACCGGCTCCACCGGATTCCGCACCGTGGGCGATGACATCTTTGATGACTGGAACATAAGCCGCACCCGGGCCGCTGGCGCCGACGGTTTTTACCAGATATCCGAGAAAGGGTTCCGTCCGGTCATTGCCCTGGAAAGCCTGGGAGAAGAGGCCGATATAGCCTACGGCATGGGCGAACAGATGCTGGACAAATACCCCGACCGCGTACAGAGAGCGGAAAAGATATTTTACTACGTGCGCGACCGCGTCCGGTACACCCCGGATATAGACCAGTTCCAGCACGACGAGTTTGCCCAGAATGCCGACGAACTTGCCGACAGAATTGCGCAAAATGGCTTTGCGCACGGTGACTGCGAGGATAGCGCCATACTGCTGGCCGTGATGTATCAGGGTGCCGGCTATCGTTCGGCGATTGCCGTTGCCCCCGGCCATACCGCCGCCATGGTTTACCTGCCGGAATACAAAAAAGGAAGCCCGTTTAAAATGAACGGCGAAGAGGGATGGGTCTGGGCGGAAGCGACCGGCAGTAAAAATCCGCTGGGCTGGGTAGCCAAAGAATTCATCAATGGAGAGCTTTATGCTTATGAAATAAAGGAGGAGCGCGTTACCCGCACCGAACCGACCGAGGCACCGGCTACCATCATCACCGGTGGGGGTGGGGGCAGTGCCTCATTTCCCATCCCCTTCTTCAGCATTATCTTTTTCCTCTGGTTTATTTCCCGGCTTTTCCGTCGGCGCGCTCATTAATCGCTGTCTAACTTGCCGTGAGTACACCACAACGGGTATAATATTTTCGAACGTTTTTTGGGAGGACAGGTGATTCCCATGCAGCAGTTTGGACTGGAAAACATCAGAAATATTGCCTTGCTGTCGCACGCGGGCGCCGGCAAAACATCAGCCTCGGAAGCGATGCTTTTTACCACCAAGGCAATCAATCGACTGGGCAAAGTTGATGACGGGTCAAGTACCTCGGACTATGACCCCGATGAAATAAAGCGCAAGATAAGCATTAACCTGAGCCTGCTTCCGTGCCCGTGGCGGGATGCCAAAGTCAACCTCATTGATACTCCCGGTTACAGCGACTTTGTTGGTGAGGTGAAAGCAGGCATCAGGATCAGTGAAGGCGCTGTCATCGTTATCTGCGCCGCCTCAGGGGTGGAGGTGGGCACCACGCAGGTCTGGGGGTACTGCGAGGAAGCTAACCTGCCCCGATTCATTTTCGTGAACAAGATGGAGCGTGAGAATGCCGACTTCTTCAAGACAGTGAATGACATCCAGGGCAGGTTTGGCCCCAAGTGCCTGCCGATACAGATACCCATTGGTGCCCAGAACGATTTCCAGGGAGTTATCGACCTGCTGACCCTGAAAGCCTACACCGGCTCGCCGCCGAAAGAGGAAGAGATTCCATCCTCGCTGGAAGGTCAGGTGAATACCTTTCGGGAGAAGCTAATCGAGGCGGTGGCAGAAACGGAAGACGCACTCATTGAGAAATATCTGGGTGGTGAAGAGCTTACTTCAGAGGAACTGAGAACCGGCCTGAGGAAAGCCGTGGTAAACGGCAGCGTTTTCCCCATCCTGGCCGGCTCAGCGCTGCAGAACGTGGGCATTAACCCGCTTCTGGACGCGATGGTCGACTACCTGCCATCCCCGGCGGAGCGCGAGGTGGCGGCGGTAACCGATTCTAAAGAGGAAAATTTTAAGCCTCAAGCTGATGGGCCTCTGGCAGCGCTGATATTCAAGACCACCGCCGACCCGTACGTCGGTAAGCTCACCTACTTCCGGATATACAGCGGCGCCATTGACAGCAACTCACAGGTCTGGAATGCTACCAGAGGTAGCGCCGAGCGAATTGGCCAGTTATTCCTGCTGCGCGGTAAAAATCAGGAGCCGGTGCCCAAGGTAGGCACCGGGGACATCGGGGCGGTGGCCAAGCTGAATGTGACCATCACCGGTGATACCCTTTCCAGCCAGAACAAGCCGCTAAAGCTTGCCCCCATCGTTTTCCCGCGGCCTATCTTTGATGAGGCGGTTTCCCCGAAGACCAAGGCCGACCTCGATAAACTGGGGACAGCCCTATCTCGCATCACCGAGGAAGACCAGACGCTGCGCGTACGCCGGGAACCTGACACCGGCGAGACCCTGCTTTCCGGCATGGGAGATACCCAGCTTGAAGTGGCCGCAGAAAAGATGCAGCGCAAGTTCGGCGTCAGCGTAAACCTGGAGACGCCCAGGGTGCCCTACAAAGAGACCATTACCGTATCGGTACCGAACGCCGAACACAAGCACAAGAAGCAGTCCGGAGGCCACGGCCAATACGGCCATGTCATCATGAAGTTGGAGCCCCTGCCCCGCGGCACCGGCAATGAGTTCGCCGCGAGGGTTGTCGGCGGTACGGTGCCCAAGAACTACATCCCCGCGGTGGAGAAAGGCTTTCAGGAGGCCATTCAGGACGGTGTGCTGGCGCATCATCCGGTGGTGGATGTCAAGGCCACGCTTTACGACGGCAGCTTCCATCCGGTGGACTCCTCGGAAATCTGCTTCAAGATTGCCGGGTCGCAGGCGATGAAGAAAGGGCTCTCCCAGGGTCAGCCAATCTTCCTCGAGCCCATCATGGATATCCAGATAACCGTCCCCAATGACCTCACCGGTGACATCATCGGCGACCTCAATACCAAGCGCGCCCGGGTACAGGGGATGAACCCGTCCGGCGATATCAACATAATCGAGGCCCAGGTGCCGCTGGCGGAGGTGCTGCGCTATGCCATCGACCTCAAGTCAATGACCCAGGGCAGGGGTACCTATACCATGGAATTCAGCCACTACGAAGAGGTGCCGGCGCAAATCAGCCAGAGGATGATCGCTCAAAAAGCCGAGGAAAAAACCTAGGCTGGTTTCTCTGTCTTTCAATCGATAATCCCAACCTGGCTGAACTCAGGCAATCCACTCCAGTAGATTGCCCAGCCAACGAAGAAGACGGTCGCGACTGTGTAGCTTATCAAAAAGAAGGTAAGCAGAGGCTGTTGTTTCATCCCTTTCCGCCACAGAATCCAGCCTAAAACTGTAACCAGAATGGCAAACGGTATGCCTAATGGCGCCGTTCCCGCTTCAATAACTATCACGAAAAACGTGAAGCCATAGATGACCCCCGCCGGGATGAGCAGCCATACCCATGTGTGCTCTTCGCGGAAGGGGTTATGCCACTGCCGCCAGAGGAGCAGGGCAGATAAGCCGACGATTCCCAGGTGCCATAAATAATGGCTCAATACTTCATCGTAGAAGAATGCAAGGTGGTAAGCATCGCTGCCCTCCACCTCTTTCAGCAGATGACCGATGGAGTTAGCCGCGAGGTGCATTCCCTGGCCCTCCACCCAGAGAGCCGCAAGAACCGCAAAGAGGATTATTCCAGGCAGGGTAATCTTTTTCTCTTCATTGAGACGGTACAAGAGCCAGTAGAGCGGAATCAGCACCAGAGGCGTCAGTATGTCAAAGACATCCCCCATTTTCATCAGCGGATAAGGGCGGAACTGCTGGCTGAGCAAAGGAGGAGCTATAAAAAATATCGCAAAGAGAATGGCGAAAGCCAGAACAAGAAAAGATAACCGTTTCATTTTGCCACCTCCCAAAAGCCACATCCCGGAGCTTTAATCTATCAAATATTTTCGATTAATGTAACACGTTATATGGTAAAAATCAATCAGCCCGAATTGGGATTGCCAAAGATTGTGGATATCTGATGGTGATTTCAGAGCTAATGAGTCGCAGCGTGGCCCAGGTGAATCATCGGGTTTACGTGGCCCGTATTTCCTGCCGCATAAACAGAATGTAGCTCACGGCGAAGCACACCGCACTGAGGCTGATAAGGCTGGTGATGTGGGGCCAGACCAGAAGAATGCTCTGGCCCAGGCTCAGGGGGTTGGGCACCATGTAGGCGGCCTGGCTCTGGCTTACCATACCCAGACTGCGCACCAGTGGTACCAGCAGAACGGTGGTCGCTTCCTGGAACAATACGTTCGGAGAAACCCGCGTAATCATCCGCTGCACTTCCATATTCCGAATCAGTTCCGCCTGGGAGCCATCAGCGGTGGAGGCCAGTACATTGGCAATTCCGGGCGCGATAAGCAGGATGAAGATGCTGAAAAACATCCAGAGCGCCAGCGAGAAAAGCAATGAGGCCGCCACCCGACGAAAGACAATGGAAAAAAGTATCGCCAGGCCCATCCAGAACGCCCCGTAGACGATGGTCATGACGAAATAGCCAAAGAGCCTGATGATTTCTTCCGGCGTTGGTGGTACCCCTATCATGCTCAGCCCATAGCCGGCTATCAGCAGCAGCATCGTGCCGACCATTATGGAGAGGGTAACCACCCCGGCGAGAAACTTCCCATTGATAACGCTGTCACGGAAGACGGGCTGGGCCAGGACCCGGCTCAGTGTACCATCAGTCCGCTCGCTGTTTATGGCGTCAAAGCCCAGGGCTATACCGATAATGGGGATGAGCAGGGAGACGAGGTAAGTGAGCGAAGGGATGACCGTCCCCGACGTGGTAAACAGGCCAAGGAAGACAATTCCTTCCGGCAGGTTCGCGGAACGGATACCCTGTGATGCAGCCACCAAGCCGGTAACACTAACTACGATTACCAGGAGAAAAGAGGCAATAAATCGGATGCTGGTAACATAATCGGCCAGCTCTTTGCGGATAATGGCAAACATGGTTAGCTCTCTTCCTCTCGGAAATACTTCATATAAATGTCATCCAGGGAAAATTCCTGGACCTTCATCTGAATCAGCGGGAAATTGTTCTGTACGATGGCTTTGGAAACCTCCCGCCGCAAATCGGCGTCGGTACTGATGGCGAGCACATTCTCCCTGACCTCAACACCGACCACACCTTTGATGCCCTGCAGCACCTTAATTAGCTTCTCGCTTGGCTCCTCGGTTTCCACCTCAATATGAAATCGGCCCCCGGCCAGCGCTTCCCGGCCCAGCTTGTCGATAGCTCCCTGAATTACCATTTTGCCTTTGGCCAGGATACCGATGCTGTGGCACACCCGCTGCACCTGATATAACTGGTGTGACGAAAGCACCACGGTTGTTCCCGCCTTGGGCAGACTATCAATAAGATCCAGGAGCTGGTTAATACCCTTCGGGTCCAGGCCGGCGGTTGGTTCATCAAGGAAAATCAGCTTCGGCTTTTTAATCAGCACTTCGGCAATGCCAAGCCTCTGCTTCATGCCGCGGGAAAACTTGCCCACCGTTTTTTCTATCTTCCGATTCGGCCCGGTCTTTTCGATTATCTCGTTCTCGGTAAGGCCTACCATTTTCAGCGCCTCTTCAGCCCGCTGGTTTGCTTCAGCATAGCTGATGCCGTTCAGGTCGGCGATGAACCTCAGGTTTTCGCGCGCGGTGAGGTTTTCATAGAAGCCCACTCTTTCTGGCAGATAACCAACCTGGCGCTTGACCTTGAGCGGCTCACGGGTGGGATTGAAGCCAAGCACACTGACCGTGCCCGAAGCCGGCTCGGTCAAACCAAGCATCATGAGGATGGTCGTTGTTTTGCCGGCACCGTTGGGGCCCAGCAAGCCGAATACCTCATTCTCCTTCACCTGGAAGTTGAGGTTATCGACTACGGTAACACCATCGTAGCGCTTGGTCAGTTCGCTTGTTTCTATGGCAAAAGTATCACTCATAGACTACCGCCGACTAAACCGCATGAAGATAACCACCAGCCCCACCACGACAATGGCGATGATGGCCACGCCAACCCATCCCCAGACGGTGGGCGTCTCCACGGTAACCCTGATATCAATCTTCGGCGAGTTAGCCTGGACTCCAGAAGCCCGGAGGCTGATCAGGTAATCGCCAGCAATTGTGTCCGGCGGCGGTTTGATATTTATTTCCACGGTCTGGGAATCCAGCGCTTCGACTGAATCCACCTGGTCTGGCGTGACCTCAACCGACCACCCTGCCGGCTTATCGGATGAAAAGGTGACTTTATCGATGGGCGCTGTGCCCAGATTCCCTACTTCAAGGGAAAAATAGTTATCGCGACCGGCCTTGGCCTTGGTATCATAACGCTCCCCGGACGGCATCACAATGAGGTTATACCTAGCGGTAATAACGGCTTTAAGTTCCATGGAGGTTTTCAGTTCGCCGGAGACTACGTCCAGAATTATAATGTAGTCACCGGGTTCGGGCAAAGGCCAGAACGGCGCCCGGGCGACCAGCCTGGTTTTATCGCTGTAGGTCATCCCGCCTGGCTTGAGGTCAATGGCAGAGATATGTTTGTCCTTCTCGAACTGGGGGGTCATATAGACCTCCCAACCCTGCGGTGCGGTCTGTTTGAGGTCAAAGGACCTGGGTTCACCCAGCATATCACCGGCGTACTTGAACTCTACCTCAAAAGCGAATTCACTCCCGGCAATCGCTTCAACGGCGGGGTGTACGGCCCGCACCTCTATTGTTTCTACTCTCTCCAGCACCTTTACCGTGACCCTGATTTCAATTTTCTCCGTAGAGACCTGGTCACTTTCTACCCAGAGAGTTACAAAGTAATCACCGGGCGCCGTACCTTCCGGCGGTGTCACCGATGCATAAATTCGCTCGCTGTCAAAAGCCGCAAGGGTTGCCATTCGCGGCGGGTCATATTTGACCGTCCATCCGGCCGGTAGTTCACTCATGGCGGCGATTTTGGTCACCGCCTCATCGCCAATGTTTTCCAGGTCTACCCGGATATCTTTTTCGCGGCCCGCCAACATGATGGTATTGTATAACCCGTCAGTGGGCGAAAGGGACAGGGCGTACTGCGGCTCCTCCTGGGCAAATACCGCACCGACCGGAGAAATAGCCAGCAGACTTACCAGCACCAGGCAGATAATTCTCAGTTTTTGCATGCTTCGACACCTCACTAAGTATATTGGGAATCTCAAGTATACTAATTATATATGATACTACAAATACAATAGGGAATTCAATACCCAATCGCTCACGTGATTACCCGCTCATTAGTTCCCTGACTTTTTCAGTTAGGGCCGGCACCACTTTCTTCCAGTCGCCGACGACGCCGAAACGTGCCTCCCGAAAGATGTTGGCCTCAGGGTCTTTATTGATAGCCACGATGTTCTTGCAGCCGGAACAACCCGCCATATGCTGGCTGGAGCCGGAGAGGGCAACGGCAATATAAAGGTCGGGAGCGACGATTTTGCCGGTGAGCCCTACCTGGCGTACATCGGGCACCCAGCCGTTATCACAGGGAGGCCGGCTGGCACCCACCGCCCCTTTCAGTAACCCCGCCAGTTCTTCCAGCTGCTTGAAGCCCTCGGCGCTGCCCATACCTCTTCCCCCGCTGACCACTACCCCGGCCGCCTCAAGGCTTATACCCTCCACCTCCTGTTTCACCTTCTCCAGGACTCTGGCCCTGACCTTTGAGGGGTCCAGCCCCGCCTCAACGGTTACCACCTCTCCTTTTTTTGCCGTATCCGGCTCAAGCGGCGTCATGGCTTTGGTTCGCACTGTGGCTATCTGCGGGTCAAGTTCGCTGGTGAAAACGGCCCGGGCGTTGCCGCCGTAGACCGGTTTGGTGCGCAGCAGGCGCTTCGAGCCCGGGTCAATGGCCAGCTCGATACAGTCCATGGTGGCGGTTGTCTCCAGCCTGAAAGCCAGCCTCGGTGCCAGGTCACGACCGATAGATGTCTGCCCGAGAAGCAAAATACGGGGCATCGCCTGTTTGACCACCTTCTCCATTACCGGGACATGAGCATCAGTCTGGTAATCCTGCAATAAAGCATCATCAACGATGTATACTTTATCCGCACCAGAGGCGAAAGCTTCCTGGGCCAAGCCACTTACCCCGCTGCCAACGATGACGGCGCTTAACTCCTCACCAAGGTCATCAGCCAGTCCACGACCGCAACCCAGGAGTTCCGTGGCCATGGCCGCCAGTTTTCCTTCCGCAACCTCGGCGTGAACCATAACGCC
>JADHXF010000052.1 GCA_016783105.1 Dehalococcoidales bacterium
GGGCCAGAAGACGGTCCCGTATGGTTCAATTCATCTACGGTACAGGTATGGTTCTGTTCATCATGGGGCTGTTTGCCGTTCCGATATACTTTGGGCTTCTGTATTTGAAGGGTGTCAGCATCGTGGCCTACATCGTGGTTGGGGTAGTTCTTTTCAAATTGACCTTTTCCGTAAAAGGGCTGCGCCGGGCGGCGCTGGTCATCAAGAGACATCTGGTGCAGAATCGGCTGGACAAAGCCCGCTTTGAACTAAGGGCACTCGTCAGCCGTGATACTCGGAGATTGACCCGTCCCATGGTGATATCAGCGACGGTGGAGTCGGTAGCGGAAAATATCAGTGATAGCTTTGTGGCGCCTCTGTTCTACTTTCTGCTTTTCGGGGTCCCGGGGGCAATCGCCTATCGGGTGGTAAACACGCTGGATGCTATAATAGGCTATCATGGGGAATATGAATACCTGGGCAAGTTCGCCGGCCGACTGGATGACGTGCTCAATTTCATCCCGGCCAGATTGACGGCGCTTTTTCTGGTTATGGCCGCTTTTCTGGCCCGTAAAGATGGCCGGAGGTCATGGCAGGTCGCGCTCAGCGAGCATACCAGAACGGAAAGCCCGAACGCCGGCTGGCCGATGGCGGCGATGGCGGGAGCTTTGAACGTGAAGCTGGAGAAAATCGGGCATTATGAACTGGGAGAGTCCCTAACCGCTCTCAAACCGGCGGCAATTGATGATACGCTGAAGCTGATGTATATCACCGTAGCGTTATGGATAATAGCCTGCGGTCTGGCAGGAGGTATTTATCTTGCCCTTGCGACCTAGACCGGAAATACAGAAGATAAAAACATGCCCCCATGGCGGGATAAATTACGCTGAGCTGAAAGCTGAGGGCATCTCCCCTGAGGCGTTAATCGACTTCAGCGTGTGCACCAATCGCTTCATGCCTCCGGCGGAAATAGGAGAGATGCTTCTGGGTGACTTTGCCATCGATAAATACCCCGATTCTGAAGCCAGTGAACTGAGACAAAAACTTGCCGACAGATTAAAGGTTTTGCCCGATAATATCATCGTCGGGAGCGGCACCACGGAACTGATACGTCTCATTGCCCTGGCCTACTTTAGCAAAGGAGACAGCGTTATCATATTTGAGCCAACTTATGGTGAATATGAGTTTGCCAGCCAGCTTGCCGGGGCAAACGTGGTCAAGCACCAGTTGAGGACTGAAGATAGTTTTGCCCCCAGGATTGATGAGATGGTCGACCTTGTTAAACAGCATCACCCCAAGGCGGTTTTCATCTGCAACCCGAACAACCCTACGGGGAAGTATTTATCACAGCCAGAAGTTAATAAGGTTCTGACGGCAATCGGGGATGGATTACTCATTATTGATGAAGCGTATCTTTCGTTCGTAGAACAGGCCTGGCCTTCCGTTGAGTTAATTCACCAGGGCAACGTGATTTTACTGCGTTCTATGACCAAGGATTACGCTTTGACCGGCCTGCGCCTGGGGTACGCCATTGCCGGCAGGGAAATAATAAATACGCTGCGTCAGGTTTGCCCACCGTGGAACGTAAATGTCATTGCGCAGCAAGTTGGGCTTCGGGTTTTGGAATATGAAGAGGCTCTGAACGAGAGCACGCAAAAAATAAGAGAAGCCAGGCAATTTCTCTGGCAGGGGCTGTTTCAGCTCGACCTGCCAATAATGCCGTCAGACACTCATTACTTTCTGGTCAGGGTAGGCAACGCGAAGTTATTTCGTGCCCGATTACTCAGGCATGGTATCCAGGTTCGTGACGGCACGTCCTTTGGATTGCCGGAGTACGTGCGCATTTCGACCCGCACCATACCTGAGTGTCAGAAATTGCTGGCGGCTATTAAAGAGATAAAGGATAAAAGTGAACTGACTGCACCGGAGTAATCGTCCAGAGAGAATTTATGTCGGAACTGATAATCAGCACCATTAAAAAAATCGAGCCGCTTGATGAGGTGGCAATGGAGAGAGCTCGGGCCAGGCAGAACAGCCTGACCAAGCCGCCGGGCAGCCTGGGTCGCCTGGAAGAGCTGTCCATTCGGCTGGCGGGCATTCAGGGTAAGTCACCGCCCAGGGTTAAAGAGAAAGCGGTCATGGTGATGGCCGGCGACCATGGAGTGGTGGCAGAGAAAATCGGTAACTGGCCGCAGGAGGTGACCGCGCAGATGGTGGCCAATTTCCTGCGGGGTGGGGCCGGTATCAATGTCATTGCCCGGCACGTTGGCGCGAGAGTTATCGTTGTAGATATGGGAGTCGCCACCAACCTAGAGCCGGATGGCAACCTGATATCGCGTAAGGTTGACTGCGGCACAAAGAATATGGCGGTCGGTCCCGCGATGACCACCGGACAGGCAGTGCAGGCGGTGGAGGCAGGGATTGAGCTGGTGGCCAGTGAAGCGGATAGAGGGCTGGACATAGTGGGCACGGGTGATATGGGCATCGGGAACACCACGGCGAGCAGTGCTATATGTGCCGTTATGATGGGAAAGACGGTTCCTGAGGTAACTGGCCGTGGCACTGGCCTGGCGGACGAGCAGTTGGAACACAAAATAGCGGTAATTGAGCGGGCTCTCTCCGTAAACAGGCCCGAGCCGGCAAAGCCGGTGGAAGTGCTGGCTAAAGTGGGCGGGTTTGAAATCGGGGGGTTGGTCGGAGTAATGCTCGGAGCCGCCGCGAGGCGTATTCCGGTGGTTATTGACGGCTTTATTTCCGGCGCCGCGGCGCTTATTGCCACCGCCCTGTCACCACGACTGAAAGACTATCTTATTGCGGCGCACCTCTCGGCGGAACCCGGGCATCGAATATTACTTGAGCACCTGAAACTGGAACCATTGCTCAGCCTCAATATGCGTCTGGGGGAAGGTACCGGGTCGGCACTGGGCATTTTTTTGGCCGAGACCGCGGTCAGGATTCTGAGCGATATGGCCACCTTTGGAGAAGCTGGAGTATCGGAAGGAGATAGATAAAGCATTGGCAGGGTTTCTCGCTGCATTGCAGTTTCTGACCATCATCGCCATACCGTGGCGACGTGAACCGCAGGCAGATGAGCTGGGACGTTCGGCCGGTTTCTTTCCCGTGGTCGGACTTATCATAGGGCTTATTCTGGTTGGGTTATACTGGCTTTTCGGCCTTCTCTTACCGCCGATGGTAGTGGCGGCTCTACTGGTCGCTTCCCTCGTAGTCATCAGCGGGGCAATTCACCTTGACGGCTTTGCTGATACCTGCGACGGGCTGGCCGGTCACAAAACGGTGGAGGAGAGATGGCAGGTAATGCATGATAGTCGCTCTGGAGCCTTCGGTATCGTCGGCGTTGTTCTACTCCTGTTAATAAAATATGCTTCGCTGACCAGCATTCCTGCCTCTTCGATGATGGTGACGCTGGTATTGATGCCGGTAGTGGGCCGCTGGGCGATGGCCTACGCACTGTTTGCTTATCCCTATGCCCGCCCCTCCGGCCTGGGAAAGGCGTTGAAACAGGGAACCAGGTGGCCAAGGTTCGCCATGGCTACCGTTATCACCGTTGTCATAGCGGCAATTATCGCGCACTTAATTGGCCTGGCCATCCTGCTTTTCAGCTGGGTTATTACCCTGGTAACAGCCACTTATTTCAAGAGCAAATTCAAAGGACTCACCGGTGATAACTATGGCGCCATCAATGAAGTGGCGGAAGTCAGCGTGCTTATTTTCATTATCATTCTGGCCAGATTCGGGCTGGCCTGAGGAGGAATGACATTGGGTAGAGTGTTCGTATCCTGGAGCGGTGGAAAAGAAAGCTGCCTTGCCTGTTACCGGGCGGTAGCAGGCGGATTGAAAGTCAACTACCTGGCCAATATGGTGACCGAGGACGGAACACACTCGCGCACGCATGGGCTATCTGCCGGGATACTGAAATTACAGTCACAGGCCATGGACATTCCCCTGGTGCAGCGCCAGGCCACCTGGCAGAGCTATGAAAGCGAATTCAAGAAGATGGTCGGTGAATTGAAGCAGTGGGGCATCGATGGCGGCGTCTTCGGTGATATTGACCTCGATGAGCACCGGGAATGGGTGGAGAGAGTCTGCCGGGAAGCTGGCATCACGCCTTATCAACCCCTGTGGGGTCAAAGCCAGGCTGAAATACTGAGGGATTTTATCAACTCCGGGTTCAAAGCGGTTATCGTGGCCACCAGAGCCGACCAGCTCGGCGAAGAATGGCTGGGGCGGAAAATAGACATGGACTTTTTCACCCAGATAACCGAATTAGGCAGGACCAAAAACATCACACCCTGTGGTGAAACAGGGGAATATCATACCCTGGTGATTGATGGGCCTCTTTTCCAGAATCGGATGGAAATCACGCAGACCAGGAAGGTATTGAGGGAAGGCCACTGGTTTCTGGAGGTTCTAGACGCGGCGTTGAGAGCGAAGTAATCATGGGAAAAACCGTGCTTATAATTGGTGGCGCCCGCAGTGGTAAAAGCCACTATGCCCAGGAGCTTGCCCGGAGTAAATCGGGACGGGTGCTTTTTGTGGCCACTGCGGAGGCGGGTGACGAAGAAATGCGGCAGCGCATTGAGGAACATAAGAAGGCAAGGCCGGCTACCTGGCGGACACTTGAAGTGCAAGGCCATATCGGGAACAGGATTCGGCAGGAAATAGGCGAGGCTCAGGTGGTGATTGTTGATTGCATTGCTCTCCTGGTAAATAATGTTTTAAGTCAGCATCAGGGCGCGGGTAACGGCCAAATAGACCAGAAGGAAGCTGAAAAGGCGGTCGTGGATGAAATCAATGCGTTGCTGGAATGTTGCCAGCAGGTCGAAGCGAGCTTCATAATAGTGAGCAATGAGGTTGGGTTGGGAATAGTGCCGGCGGATAAAACGAGTCGCTTATACCGCGATTTACTGGGCAAGGCCAATCAAATGCTGGCGCGGCAGGCTGATGAAGTGCTTATGATGGCTGCCGGAATACCGCTTCGATTGAAAGGTAACGATTCGAGCCCGTAAATTAAATGTAAATGCCGGCGAGTATTCCAGAGGTATGCCGTTTTCAGCGATGCCTATCTGGCAGAGACTCCTATTCTGCCCTGAGAGCGTCAATAGGATTGAGACGCGAGGCGTTCCAGGCGGGATAAAAACCGAAGAATAAACCAATACCTACCGATACCGAAACAGCCAGGATAACTATGTCGGCACTGACGATAGTGGTCACGAGTCCCGTTCTGTTCACAAAATAAGATACCAGCCAGCCTGTAATCACGCCGATAATACCCCCCGACAGTGTGAGGAAAGCTGCCTCTATGAGAAATTGAGCCCATATGTCCCGTTCCCTGGCTCCCAGCGCCTTGCGGATGCCTATCTCCCGGGTTCTTTCCAGTACCGAGACCAGCATGATATTCATCACGCCGATGCCTCCCACCAGCAGCGAAATAGCCGCAATAGCACCCAGGAGAAGGGTCATTGTACCGGTCGCTTCAGACACAGTTTCGGATATCTCCTGTATAGATATAATACGGAAGTCATCCTCATTAGGCCCGAGACGGTGTCGGTCGCGGAGCAGGCTCGTTATTTCCTCCACCACGTATTCCGTCTGCTCCTCGTCGCTCACCGTCAGCACTATGGACGAAACTATGCGGTCTCCCTGGCTGGTTCTGGGCTGGGCAACCATCTGTTGCATAGCCGTCAGCGGAATCAGAATAGTGTCATCAGGCGAGGAGCCCATAAAGCCGTCTTTACTTTCCATAACTCCGACAACGCGGACAATGTTGGTACCCATGCGTATCTGTTGCCCAATCGGGCTGGTCTCACCAAACAAAGTCTCTTTTACATTCGAGCCGAGTACAACTACCTTGGCGCCACGTTGATACTCATAGTCGGAAAAGAAGGAACCACTGGCAATTTCCAGTTTCTGTATCTCCTGATACTCAGGGGGCACTCCGGTAACCCGAGAATTCATGTTCTCGCCACCGACAACCACCTGGAGCGATGTTGAGTAGGTAGGGGCTACCGTGCTGATATAGGCGACCTGCTGTGCTATTGCTTCGGCATCTTCTTGGGAGAGGGTCTGGACACTGCCGGCAGCACTCCTGACACCACCAAAGGAAGACGCCCCGGGACTGATGGTAACGAGGTCTGCACCCATGCCCTCTATGCGGGAGAGGATTTGGGCCGAAGCACCTCTGCCGATGGACATCAGAGCAATCACGGCGGCGACGCCGATGACGATGCCCAGTATGGTCAAAGAGCTGCGAAGCTTGTGCGTTATCACACCAACCCACGCGGTGGTTAAAGGCTCGAGCCACTTTTTCATACTGTTTCCTCCGCGACTACCTGCCCATCTTTAAGGTTTATGATGCGCTGGCAGTGGTGAGCGATGTCAGTGTCATGGGTTATTATCACCAGAGTAATTCCCTGTTCGGCATGCAGGGAGGTGAGGATGGAGATTATCTCCCCGCCGGAACGGCTGTCCAGATTACCCGTAGGCTCATCCGCCAGAATCAGGGGAGGGTTTTTTACTATTGCCCGGGCGATGGCGACCCTCTGCATCTCTCCGCCGGAGAGCTCGGTGGGGCGGTGATTGACCCGGTCGGAGAGTCCGACCCTGGTCAACGCCTCCATGGCTCGCCTGCGGTCAACGCCGCCAGCGTATCTCATACCAAGTTCAACATTGGCCAGTGCCGAAAGCCGGGGCAGCAGGTTGAAGGTCTGGAAAACAAAGCCAATCTTCCGAGCTCTGACCTGAGCCAGTTCGCCGCTGCTGAGGCGGCTTACCTCTCTATCCTCCAGATAGTAACTGCCCGAAGTTGGTGTATCCAGACAGCCTATCAGGTTGAGCATGGTCGACTTGCCGGAGCCGGACGGCCCCATAATCGCCACCAGTTCGCCCTGTTCGATGTTCAGATTTATCCCTCTGAGCACCGTCAGCTCCCTCTTGCCCATGGGATAGATTTTGGTTATATCGTGTAACCGAATCATCTGTGCGGCCCCCCCATTCCCGGTATTATCATTCCACCCGGTGGGCCTTGCTGTGACGTTGGTGTGATGGTAGTCCCCTGTGGGACAAGCACCTGCTCGCCTTCACTGAGCCCACCGGTTACCTCGGTGAACTGCCAGTCGCTGATGCCGGTCTGTATGGCGCGCTCTTCTGTGGTGCCAGCCGGCGACACCACCCGGACGTAGCTCTGCCCACCGGAGGTGGTAATCGCCGCGTTGGGTACCAGCAGCACATCCGTTCTCTCATCCACCACGATGGTAACGGTGACGGTCAGGCCCTCTCTGAGTTGAAAGTCTTCAGGTATCATCGCTGGTGACTGCCCTGATTGAGGCGCTGCTTCATGTTGTTTTATCATCTCCTCAGCCTGCTCCTGAGTAATCTGGCCGGCGGCAATGGCTTCTTTAAGTCTATCGGGGAGTTCACCCGAAGAAATATCCGGCATTGTCTCCTGCCGTGCTGCCTGTCGCTGCGGCATTACCGCTTCCAGTGACTCCACCTCGACTCTTACCTGATAATTCACGACGCCTGACTGGATGGTAGCCGTTGGCGAAATATGGGTGATTTCGGCCGGAAGAGTTAACCCAGGCATGGCATCTACCTGTACCGAGGCTTCTCCCTCCAGCTTCACCTGCATTATATCCATCTCGCTGACCAGGATTTCCGCTTCAAATTTAGCGGGGTCGGCAAGCTGCACTGCCACTGTCCCGGTCATCACGTCGTCACCACCTTCCACGTTTACCTTCGTGATGAACCCGTCAAACGGGGCCACAATCAGCGGGCTTTTACTGTTTGCCTCCTCCAGCTTTTCCTGAGCGTTCTGCAATGCCTTTCTGGCATCCTCTACATTTAACTGTGCATCCTCCACATCGTGTCTGGCATCTGCTACATCTAAGTTCGCCTTCTCCAGAGCATATTTGGCATCTGCTACCGCCTTCCTGGCATCCTCTACATCTAGCTCTGCATCCTCAAATGCCAGCTGCTTCTGCTTGACCTGTAGCTGTTTTTCGGCTACGTCCAGTGCCACATCGTCTGATACCCGAGTACTGAGGTCATCCAGTATCTCCTGCAATTCCTCTTGAGCTTCAGCCAGGTCTTCCTCGGCGCGGACTTTCAGCTCATTCCAGTAAGCAAAATCGCCCTGCAGTCCTCCGCCTAACTGGCCCCGCTGCACCATTCTGATAAGCCTCAAGTTATCCTCTGCCTCGTCTACGGCGTCCTGTGCTTCTTTCACCTCGTCTATTTCGCCCAAGTTATACTCCGCAGTATCCAGGTCAAGCTGCGCCTGGCTCACGGCAAGCGTCTCTGCAGTAACCTGGCGTTCCGCCTTGGCTACGGCGGCTTCCTTGTCGGTAACCTCCCGCTCAAGATCAATGACTTTGCGCTCAGCCTGGACCAGAGCGCGCTCCTTTGTCGTCAGGGCACGCTCGGCTTGTGTTGATTTATCCTGCAGTACTTCCAGCTCATCCTCCCATTCCTCCGTATCCAGCCTGGCCAGCACCTGCCCTTCGGTAACAATGTCTCCCTCTTCCGCCAGGACTGCTTCTACCGTCCCCTCCGGGTAGAACAGGTCAAAGGCGAGGTCTTCCGTGCGGGATAGCGCCAGGTTGCCAGCTGCTGTGATATCTACCGTCAGATTACCGCGTTGCACGGTTGCGGTCTGGGTTTCCGTCGCTTCGGTCTCGTCTGGTTCAGAACCACAGCCCAGCAGGGAAACCGTGAGTCCCGCAATGATAAATGCGCTTATGCCTAGCTTGGTGACTTTATTCATGGTTTTCTCCGCCTCCGCTTACTTCTATTATCAGTGAGAATATATAAAACTCCGTAATCGGTATGTCAGCGAGATGTTAAGCAATTATGAATATTTTCCAGTACCAGGATTTTAATAGACGCAAATTACTCTGCTACTGGGAGAGTAAAGAAGAAACAGCTTCCTTTCCCCGGTTCACTCCGGGCTTTAATCTCGCCGCCATGCATCTCAACCAGGCGTCTGGCAATGGTGAGTCCCAGGCCACTGCCACCGGTGGTTCGGGTTCGGGATTTATCCACCCGGTAGAAGCGCTCGAAAATATTGGGCAGGTCTGCGGCAGGAATGCCTTCGCCGGTATCAGTGACGTTTATTTCCAACCATCCGCCCTGCTCTCTGGCGGCCACGGTGACGGTGCCGCTCTTAGCGGTGTGGGCGAGAGCGTTCTCCAGCAGATTGCGCAGAACTTCACCAATCCGGTGGGAGTCAATATTGACTGCCGGTAGTTCCTCTGGCACGTCAGTTGATACCGATATGCCTTTTATCGCTGCCTGTGGTTGCATCGCGGCCACGGTTTGACCGATTAACCTGGCGATGTCGGTAGCGCGGCAGTCCAGTTTCAGTTCCCCCGATTCGGCAAGGCTCAGCTCCTGAAGGTCATCCACCAGCCGCGACAGCAGAGCTGCCTCCTGGTCAAGGGTCTTGATAGTATCCGCATCCGGCTTCTTAACCCCGTCTCGAATCGCTTCAAGATAGCCCCTGACGTTGGACAGAGGAGTCCTGAGCTCGTGGGCAGCGTCAGCCACCATGCTGCGGCGTAGCTGTTCCGCACGCTCCAGGTCACTGGCCATGGAGTTAAAAGCTTGAGCCAGTTCACCCACCTCGCCTTTGCCTTTGAACTCGACACGCTGTGAGAAATCGCCCTTTCCCAGCTTTCGGGCAGTTCGAGTAAGCGCTTTTACCGGTGATAGAATTCGCCGTGACAGCAGGAAGGTGATTAACAGAGAAAAGGCGATGGCCACAAGGCCTCCCCATAGCAGGAAGCGACCCATCGACATGTAAATAACACTTAATGGAGGAAAAGGTATCTCCGGGGGTGGTCCGGGACTCATGTACAATACCCCCAAAACTTCAGTCTCCCAGGGTGACGATATCGATATCCCGGCGACATCAGGCTCATATGGCTCTCCCAGTAGGTCGCCCTCGGAGTCAGCAGCCACTATTCCTTCAGGGCTGGTAAGTATAATCCGTCGTTCGTAGAGCGTCCCCCACTGTTGCACAAAAGGTTGTATGCCTTCCCAGCTTCCCCGCTGGCGGTAGTAATTGGATAGCTGGACTTCTATCCTGCGGGTGCGCATTAGCTCCATGTGCTCCCCAAAGCGGTTTATCTCGGCTCTCATCGTCTGGTAGGTAAAGAAGAACACGGAGCCAATGGTGACGATTATCACCAGGGTAAAAGCCATCAGGAGACGAAATTGCAGACTATGCATGTTTTACACTCCGGCAAGTTTATAGCCGGCTCCATAAATCGTTCTGATGTATCTGGGGTGCCTGGGGTCAGGCTCAAGCTTTCGACGCAGGTTCAGGATATGAACGTCAATGGTGCGGTCAAAGCCCTCAAAATCATGGCCAAAGGTTTTCTCGATAAGCTCTGCCCGGCTGAAAACTCTGCCCGGTTCCTTGACAAAAACTCCCAGCAACTTGAACTCCACGGGGGTGAGGTTCAGCAATCTGCCGGCTCGATATGCTTCATATTTAAGGAAGTTGACCGTAAGCTCACCGTGTTTGCTTTCATTGGGACCGCGCTCCCCCGGCAGGCGCCTGAGTACTGCCCGCACCCTGGCGGCCAGTTCCCTGGGGCTGAATGGCTTGGTCATGTAGTCGTCCGCCCCTAAGCCCAGACCGGTCAGCTTGTCCTGGTCAGTGGTCCTGGCGGTGAGCATGATAATCGGTACTTCGGATTCATTTCTAAGGGTACGGCACACCTCAAGGCCGTCGATGCCGGGCAGCATGAGGTCCAGCACGATAAGGTCAGGATGACCCTCGCGGGCCTGTCGCAGAGCCTCAACGCCATCATAAGCGGTGAGGACGCGGTAGCCGTCGCGGTTCAGGTAGAGCTTGACCAGTTCTACCGTGTTTACATCATCATCAACAACCAGGACTCTTTTGGCGGGCACCTTCAGTTCCTCAATGATTTATTATACTTATCCCATGATAAAATATAAATGTTAAGGAATTGTTAATTAATTATGATAACAGGAGAGGGAGAATGTTACTCCCTCTCCCGCTATATGAACCAGCGCAGTTTCTCTACCGGGAGCTTTGCTGGTTATTCTGTGGAGAAACACGGACCGGGAAAGCCGTGGTGTCCACCTCGACCGCCGAAGCCAAATTTAAATGGCATGTCAGGCCTGGACTGTTGGCATTCGGAAAACTCGTCGGCCTGTTCCTGGGTTATGGTGCCTTCTTCTACGAGGTTCCGAAGGTGGCTATTCCTAACCGCTTCTCGCATCTCGTTTCGGGCCTGGGCAAAAGCATCGTCCAGGTCCTGAGGGTTGATGGCGGCGCCTGTGTTATCTTCGTAGATTTCACAGACCCTGTCCAGCAGTGCCCCGTACCGGGCCTCAGGCTGGCTGTCATCCCCATCTTCCGTCTGGGCAAGGGCTACTCCGCCTATGCTCCCGACGAGCACCACAGCCGCCAGCACGGCAACAACAATAAACTTCTTGCTTCGCAACATTTCTGTTTCGCCTCCTTTCTACATATTTCTACTTAAAATGGTAACACGCGAATATTAAAATCTTATTAAGTTTTGAGTGAGAATTGACGTTATTCGGCAACAGCTATGGGTCAACAGGCAACAGGGCCACTTTGATAGTGCCGGAAGGGTGCCCTGGCGTGGAATCGCCAGCTATGCGGCCTGGTTGAGCGCCAGCCTTAATTGGCGGGTGAAGTCGGCTAGCGCCGAGAGGGAGCCATCAGACTCAATGAGCTGAATTATGCGGCTGCCCACTATCACCCCATCAGCTATTCTGGCCATTTGTCGTGCCTGTTCCACGGTGGATATACCGAAGCCAATACAGAGCGGTTTGTCGGTATGAGTCTTAACTTTTTTAACAATAGCGGT